>CALPSU020000083.1 GCA_943326315.2 Chryseobacterium gleum | reverse complement strand
TTTTGATTCTTCAGGAATGAGTTTTTATTACACCGAATTACGATATTCAGCTGCTTTTCAAAGTTTTGCATTTGATTTTGTTTCCGACAAACGAACAAAGTGGAATTCACCAGAAGAATTCAATAAATCGTTTACTGTGACGGATGATGTACTTTCAAAATTTGTAAAATATGCAGAAATTAACGATCATGTTTTAGTAAACAAATCTGAATTTTCACGAAGCAAAAAATTAATCTCTCAAACCCTAAAAGCTGAAATTGCAAGACAATTATGGGTGGAGCAAGGATTTATTGAAGTAATGAATGCATTCGATTCTGAAGTTCAAAAGGCGATTAAGGTTTTGAAATAAAATTAGATAAAAGACCGCTTCGCTCAAAGATATTAGATAAAAGACTGATGCATTTGGCATGATTTAGATAAAAATGAGAAGCCCTATTTACCAAAGTAAATGGGGCTTCTCATTTTAGTGTGATTTTTTATATTTAAAGCTCTATCTTTTTAGTCTTTGAGTCACGATAACCATTGTGACGGTCTAAAATCTAAAAAACTAATGTCTAATATCTATTTATTATTCAACCGTAACCGATTTCGCTAAATTTCTTGGTTGATCTACGTTACAATTACGCATTACTGCAATATGGTAAGAAAGTAATTGTAATGGTATAGTTGCTAACAAAGGAACTAAATGTTCATCTGTATCCGGAATCTCGATAATATGATCTGCTAAATCTCTTACTTGCGTATCTCCTTCCGTTACAATAGCAATAATTTTACCTTTTCTTGCTTTTACTTCTTGAATATTACTTACAACTTTTTCATAAGAAGTACCTTTTGTAGCAATAACAAATACTGGCATTTCTTCGTCAATTAAAGCAATTGGTCCATGTTTCATTTCAGCAGCAGGGTATCCTTCAGCATGTATATATGAAATTTCTTTTAATTTCAAAGCACCTTCTAAAGCAACAGGAAAAGAACTACCTCTTCCTAAATATAAAGCATTTGTAGCATCCTTGTATACTGAAGCTATTGACTCAATGTGTGTGTTTTTTTCTAAAACACGTTGTACTTTAGCAGGAATCGCCTCCAATTCTGTCAATAATGTATGGAATTTTGATTCGCTAATAGTTCCTTTTTTATGCGCTAAAGATAAAGCCATTAAAGTTAAAACGGTAACCTGTGCAGTAAAAGCTTTTGTTGATGCTACCCCAATTTCTGGTCCAGCATGTGTATAAGATCCAGCATCTGTAATACGAGATATAGAAGATCCCACAACGTTACAAATACCTAAAATAGTAGCACCTTTCGATTTTGCTAATTCAAGAGCCGCCATCGTATCAGCAGTTTCTCCCGATTGAGACACAGCTAGAATCACATCATTTTCATTGATGATAGGATTTCTATATCTAAATTCACTAGCATATTCAACTTCAACATTGATTCTTGCTAGATCCTCAATTAAATATTCCCCTACTAAACATGCGTGCCATGAAGTACCGCAAGCAATCATGATAATACGAGGTGCATTAATTATTTTTTGCTCATATTCTTGAATTCCTCCAAGAGCAACCCAACCTTCAGAAGCATTCATTCTTCCTCTAAAACAATCTGTAATAGAACGAGGTTGTTCGTATATTTCTTTCAACATGAAATGCTCATATCCTCCTTTTTCAAGAGCTTCAAGTTGCATTTCTAATTGTTGAATATACGGTGTAACTTCATGGTTACCAATATTGAATATTCTTAAACCATCGTTCAAATCAACTACTGCAATTTCTTCATCTTCTAGATAAACAACACGTTTTGTATATTCAACAATTGGTGTAGCATCTGAAGCTAGGTAGAAATCTCCTTCACCTCCAATACCAACTACTAAAGGGCTACTTTTTCTAGCAGCAACCAATTGATTTGGATTATCTTTTGAAAGTACAACGATTGCATAAGCACCAACAACACTATGAAGTGCTAAACGAACAGCTTCTGCAATTGAAACATTTTCATTTTTTTGAACATCATCAATTAAATGAACTAATACTTCTGTATCTGTTTCGCTTTCAAAAACATATCCTCTAGACATTAATTCCTCTTTCAAAGGGCCATAGTTTTCAATAATCCCATTATGAATCAAAGAAATTCTTCCATCCGTTGAAGAGTGAGGGTGAGCATTTATATCGTTTGGTAAACCATGAGTAGCCCAACGTGTATGCCCGATTCCAGCATGTCCTTTTGTACTTTTTCCTTCTGCAAAATTCTCTAAATTGATAACTTTACCTTGACGCTTATATAAATTAATAGTTCCATGATCTAATAATGCAATTCCTGCACTATCATATCCTCTGTATTCCAAACGCTTTAATCCTTTTACAATAATTGGATAAGCTTCTTTTTTCCCAATGTAAGCAACGATTCCACACATATAATTAATGTTTAAAACTCAGTGTATTTGAGTGTTAATTTTGGTTTATTTTTATTTAAAGTATTCGAGCCATTAAATATGATTCTATCAGCCGAAGTATTGAATAATAATGGGGTAATGTAAATTTCTGCTCCCTCAATTAAAGCATTATACGTTCCAGAAGTAGTTGTAATTGGAAACCTTAATTTACTTGCAACTGCCTGAACATAAGAGGTTAAATCAACCACAAACTGCTTAGTAACTTCATCGTAAGTTCCAGAACCTATATTAAAAAGACGACCTGATTTTTCTAGTTTCGTAGAAATAGAAACTTGTGCTCCTGGTGAAAATACATAACCAGTTTGGTATTCAACTGGTAAAATTAGTTGAGCACTATGAATAACTGCCTTTTTAGGAATATTTGTAATTCCAGGAATTTTAATTACAGCTCTACTTTTTAAGGATTGAGCATAAAATTCATTTAATCCAGCAGAAGAATTTTCAAATGTATTATCTATGTTAGTGCCAGAATAATCTATTGCAACATTATTAAAAGTTGCACACGAAGTATTTATTAAAAAATCATAAGTTTTATTTAGCCCAGCTTGATGGTAATAAATAGTCATTTTTGAAAGAGGATCAAATAAATTGAAATATAATATTCCTCCTGTACTTGAAGATTGATATCCATTATCAACACCTACATAAAGCCCTTTAAAATAATTTAAAAAATTATCATTTGATGAAAATGTAGAAGGATTATTTGAGGCTTCATTAATAAATGTACGCGCCAAATTAGTGTCAAGATAGAGTCTTAATTGAGCAGCTACATGAGCAGTATCTATAACAATAGGTGTATATGGATCAGGTTTTAATGTTGTTTTAGAAGGATCTACAAGGTTTTCAGGCGAATAAGATTTAGTTGAAAACGAATAATACGTGGTTTTTAGCCCTAAGCTATCTGTTAATTGATGTACCGTAAATTTCTGTGAAGTAGCATTACCATAAATTCCACTATACTGTAATCCTAAAACAAGAGAGTCAATTTTAATTGTACTAGGATCTCCAAAACTAGGGTTATCAGCAGGTAATCGAAGTTGAGTATAAAAGCCAGCATTGCATGTCCCAAAAACAGGATCATTATACGAGCCAAGTAAAGCAGAATTTGGACTAGTTGTAATTACTGAGTCCACAATTTTTGTATATGTAATTAATGAAAAAGTATCTATTTGAGATGAATTTAATAATTCATTAGGATCAATACTATTTGATCCAATGCTTGTATCTTTTTTCTTACAAGAAAAAAACATAGCAAACATAAAAGTAGCGGAAAGTCTAAAAACTATCCGCCACGTTAATAAATTTGTATTGACCATATTATATAAGGACCTCTTCTTCAATTACTTTATCAAAAAATTCAGACATTACTTTATTTTGAAGTTCTTCTGAAACGTAATCTTGTTTCAAACAAGTAGCTTCATCAAATATTTTTCTTAATTCTGGAGAAAGGTTATCACTTCCAATATTTACCCCATCAGAATGTTGCACCATAATTCTTGTAATATTTTCAGGGCTCGTGTCTCTTAGTTTTTCAACTAATTCATCGTCAAATCCATCAAACTTAAGTTTATCCGCAAATCTTGCATCCCAATTTTTATCAAAGCATTCATTGTATAAACTATAAACAACTTTAGTATCCGCAAAATGTGGATCTTTTGCATATAATTTTTTCAAATAAATAGGCATTAACATAGTCATCCAACCATGACAGTGAATTACATCTGGTTGCCAACCTAATTTTTTTACAGTTTCTAAAACGCCTCTACAGAAAAACATAGCTCGTTCATCGTTATCTTCGAAGTACTCGCCATTATCATCTGTAACATTATTTTTTCTCTTGAAATATTCATCATTATCGATGAAATAAATTTGCATTCTCGCTGCAGAAATTGAAGCAACTTTGATAATTAACGGATGATCAGTATCATCTATTATTAAATTCATTCCCGATAAACGAATAACTTCATGCAATTGATGACGTCGTTCGTTAATAGTTCCATATCTTGGAGTAAATACACGGATTTCTTTTCCACTCTCTTGAATTCCTTGCGGAAGACGCCTTGCTGTAGTAGCAATATCAGATTTTGGAAGGAATGGTGCAATTTCCTGCGACATAAAAAGTATTCTTTTTTTCTCCATGAAACTTTTAGATTGGTAAAAAACAGTACAAAAATATAAAAAAAAAAGCGGAACTTCAACAAAAAGGAATAGTTTTGTCGGTCAAATAATTTACTTTAACAGGATTAAGTGAAAGTTTATAGCAAAATATTAGAATTACAAGAGCATGTTTCTTTACTGAAATCGGAAGGAAAGACGATTGGTTTTGTCCCTACCATGGGCGCGCTTCATTATGGGCATATTTCATTAGTTGAATCGGCTATTCATCAATGTGACGTTACGATTGTCAGTATTTTTGTTAACCCAACTCAATTCAATAATCCAGAAGATTTATTGAAATATCCTCGAACTTTAGATGCTGATACAGCACTCTTAGCTCCTATAAATTGTGATATTATTTTCGCCCCAAGTGTAGAAGAAATGTATCCTAATAATTATGTTTCAACGAAGGTAGATTTAGGAAATTTAGCCAATTTAATGGAAGGGAAATTTCGTCCAGGGCATTTTGATGGTGTTGTTGATGTAGTAAGTAGACTTTTTAATATAATAAAACCAGACAAAGCATTTTTTGGATTGAAAGATTTCCAACAGGTTTCCGTTATTCGATTTATGACTAAAATATTGAATCTTCCTATCGAAATTATTGCTTGTCCAACATTACGGGAAGCTTCTGGTTTAGCAATGAGTAGTAGAAATTTAAGATTAAATGAAAAACAAAAAGAAGAAGCATTAATTATTTACAAAACATTATCCTTCGCAAAAGAGTTAGCTTTTCAGTTTCAACCTTTTGAAGTAAAAGAGAAAGCTATTGAATTCTTTAAAACAGGATCGTTAGAAATAGAGTATTTTGAAATTGTAAATCCGGATACATTAGAATCACTAGATGGTGAATGGGTGGATGGAGCTACTGCTTGTATTGTTGCATATTGTGGAGAAGTAAGATTAATTGATAACTTAAAGTTAGTAGAATTATAGTAATTTTAAAATGCAATAACTAAACTGGGAGATAAATGAAATCAGAAATTAATTATACAGAAGCATTTGAAGAATTACAACAAATCGTTGGAGATATTGAAGAAGGTGAAATTTCAGTTGATGAACTCTCTATTAAAGTAAAAAGAGCCTCCGAATTAATAAAAATATGCAAGAATAAGTTAACTTCGACTGAGGAGGATGTAAATCAAATTTTAAAAGAATTAGAAGAAAATTAGCTTTTTCATTTCCCCTAGGAGGGGAATAAAGGGGGAGGATTTAAATAATAAATTGAATCATCAATGAAACAAATCTTATCACTCTTTTTTAGTGTAATTTTTTTACTTGTTTTTGGGCAGTCTAACGATACGTTATCTAGTAAACAACGGCGAAAGTTACGGCCTAGTTATATTGTTTTAGGAATTGGTTTAAACAATTCTATTTATCGAGATTTTGCAACTTCGCCACTATTCTACAAAGGAATTATTCCAGCTTTTTCACTTGGTAAAAAAAAGATAGATGCTAAAAGAGAATCTTTTTTTTTAATTAATTATGCTTCTGGTAAACACAAGTACAATACGGCAATAAATCCAGATAAAAGTAAGTTATGGACGCTTACATTGGAACATTGTAAATTATATCAAATACCTAAATTTTCAACGGAAAGATTAAATTATAAAATAGGGGTAGACATTCAGTTTACAAATAATTTTAGGATTAATGAAAAACTGGAAAATAGCGCTTATGGATATGAAACTTTTTTGAATTTTTCATTAAGTCAAAAATTAACTCTGGATGTTTCTAGAAAAAGGGAAATAAATAAATCATGGAAATTTCTTCATTATCACAGAAAACAGAAAAGAAGAGAGCTTTCTTGTCAATTTAATTTTGGAGTTTTAAATAATAATATTAGAAACGGATATATTTATTTAGGTCAATCGGATGTTATTAATAATTTCAAAATTTACGATGGATATTTTATACATTTTATGCAAGGAATTAGTATGAGTTCAGCAATTAATTACACCATTTTTCTAAAAAATTCAAATGCATTTCAATTCTCCTATTTTTGGGATGCACTTTCTACAGGAACTGTTGACAATAGGTTTGACATGTCGAGTCATAAATTTCAATTTTCATTACTTTTTAATTTAAAATAAAATGAAGAGAATTATTTTATTGATCGTTGTGCTAATTGGTCTCTTTTCTTGTGAAAAATTATTCTTTAGAAAAGATCAAAAATCTTTAAGCCCTATAACAAATTTTGAATATTTATGGAATGAATGCGATAAGAAGTATTCCTATTTCGAACTAAAAGAAGTAGATTGGAATGCAACCCATGACAAATATAAAGCAATGATTTACGATGGAATGTCGCAAGATTCTTTATTCAAAGTTATGGGATCAATGTTGAGAGAATTAAAAGATGATCACACAAATTTAATGTCACGCTTCAATATTTCTTATTTTGGGACACAAAAATTAGGGAAAGATAATTACGATGCTCGAATTTTAAGGGATAATTATTTACCTCCAAATTATTATGTTTCTGGACCATTTTTACACGATTTCCTTTTAAACACAAACAATGAAATTGGTTATATTCGATTTTCAGGTTTTACAGGGGCAGTTGACAATGAAAATTTAAATTTTATCCTAGAAAGGTATAAAAACACAAAGGGATTGGTATTAGATCTTAGAGAAAATGGAGGTGGATATATTTCAGATATTTATAAAATTTTAGGTCGTTTTGTTGAAGTACCAACAGATTTATTTTATTCTCGATTGAAAAATGGAAAAGGGCATAATGATTTTTCTTCTCCTGAAGTTGCGAAAGTTCAACCATCACTTCAGACTCGTTATACTAAAAAAGTAATGGTATTAATTGATAGAGGAACATATAGTGCAGGTTCTATTTTTTCTCTATCAACGAAAGCTTTACCAAATATGGTTTTAGTTGGTGATTCAACAGGTGGCGGTTTGGGATTACCTAATGGAGGTCAATTACCAAATGGATGGACATATCGTTTTTCAGTTTCTCAAGGGATGGATTTGAATTTAAATAATTCGTATGAAAAAGGAGTTCCCCCAGATATTTATCAATTATTTGATTGGAATAATCTGACTAAAGATGAAATTTTAGAAAGAGCAATGCAGGAGATACTTTAAGTACTTAATTATCAAAAATAAATGAAAAATACAATCTATTTATTCACCTTTATATTATTCAGTAAATTAACTTTTGGACAAAATTCAACGAAGATAATTACCACTGATATCGATAATTTTTGGATAGCTTATGATAGCGTAAAAACTACAAAAGATACATCAAAACAACTCCAATTTATTCAAAAATTATATTTTGAAAAAGCTACAGTTGGATTTAAAGATTTTATTGAATTAAGAGAATTTACAGCTCGAGAACATCTTGAAAACATTCTATTATATCCAAAATTTTGGGAATCGATAAGAAGCAAGACAATAGACATAAAACAAAATGTTGCTGAAATAGAAGAAATTTTTAAAAAGTATAAAAATCTGTACCCGGATTTTATTGAACCAAGTGTATATTTTACAATAGGAAATTTAAATTCAGGAGGAACAGTTAGCAAAAATAGAATTTTAATAGGTTCTGAAATTTCTTGTGCAGACAAAACAACTGACGCATCCGAATTAAGTGATTGGTTAAAAAATGTATTCAAATTAAATACTTCTGTTATTTCAATGGTTGCACACGAAATTGGTCATACTCAACAAAAAATAGAAGAAAGTGATAATGAAAATAAATCGAATGTTTTAGCTAATACTTTAGCAGAGGGGATGTGTGATTTTTTAGCTGAATTAGTTTATAGGCCTATTTCACAACCTTATACAATCTATGGAAATAAAAATGAATATGATATTTGGTTGAAATTCAAACAAGAAATGTATAGTGAGGAATTAGTAAACTGGTTATACAATGGAAGTGAAGCGCCAAATGGAAATGCAGATTTAGGATATTTTGTTGGAGCACAGATTTGTAAATCTTATTACACGTATGCAAAGGATAAAAAGAAAGCCGTCAAAACAATAATTGAATTGAAAAATAACCCAAAAGAATTAGAGAAATTTTTAAAAAAATCAAAATACAATGGGGGGTAAAGAATTAGATTTCCCTTTTTTGATAATCTAAAACATAAAAACTCTGTGAGCCTCTGTGAAAAACTCAAAAATCCTCTGTGGTTAAAACTTTCTCAGTTAAAATAAATTATTCCTATCTTTACGTAACACACTTTAGAACAATAAATGTCAAATAATTCTAATTGTAATCAATGCGAGCAAAGTTCAAAAAGTATTTTTTGTGCCTTGAAGTCGGATGAATTAGAAATTATAAATCAATCTAAAAAGTGTCAGATTTATGAGAAAGGAGAGTTAATTTTTCAAGAAGCTGCCACACCAAAAGGAATTTATTGTATACAAAAAGGGAAAGTGAAAGTTAGTCAACTGGGTTTGGATGGAAAAGACCAAATTCTTCATTTAGCTAAAGAAGGAGATGTAATGGGTTATAGGGCTACTTTAAGTGGAGATATTTACTCTTGTTCTGCCAAAGCTCTTGAAAAATCAACTATTTGTTTTATTCCGAAAGACGTTTTTATCTCCTTGGTTGCCAGTAACTCAAAATTAGCGTTAGAAGTCATTCATTTATTTTCAGATGAATTAAAAAAAATAGAAACAAATCTTACCAAAATCACGCAACGACCTGTAAAAGAAAGAATTGCTCAAAGTT
>CALPSU020000082.1 GCA_943326315.2 Chryseobacterium gleum | reverse complement strand
ATTTGGATTTAAAAAAAGTAATTTTAATCGGTCATTCAATGGGAGGAAAGACGGCGATAAAATTTACTCAGACCAATTCAAAATTAGTAGAAAAACTTATTATAGTTGACATTGGAGTTAAAGAATATCCAATGCATCATTCTGAAATCTTAAAAGGTTTACATTCTATTAATTTGGAAGTAATCCATTCAAGAAATGAAGCTGAAAGTCTACTTTTAAACTACATTGAGTCGGTTGGGGTTCGACAATTTTTATTAAAAAACCTGTATTGGAAAGATAAAAATAATTTAGCCTGGAGAATGAATATTGCAATTCTAGAGAAAGAAATGGGGAATATTTTAGCAGCCTTACCTTCAAAAGAAGTTTTTATACCTACGCTTTTTATTCGAGGAGAGTTTTCTAATTATATTTTAGATGAAGACATTGAAGAGTTAGAAAATCAATTTCCTGATTTGCATTTAGTAACTATTCGGAATTCTGGACATTGGGTGCATGCAGAAGCACCGGATGAATTTATAGAAAAAGTTATAGAATTTTGTTTACGTTAGAATGATAGTTTATATATTTTAGATTAAATTTCTCAATTAATATTACACTCTATCAGCTTATTTGGTTATTTTTGACACTGAACTATTAAAAAGTAATTTAAATAGGTGTTTTAAATTTTAAATTAAATAATTTTTTTGATTCAAAACAAACTAAATACTTACTTTTAAACTTTACTATTTCTTAGTTATATGTATCTTTGAAGATTAAATTAATTTGCGAACAATTTATATAAAATGAAAAATATATTATTTCTATTTTCTATTATCTTTTTAAAATTTAATGTGACTTCCCAAATTGGAGGTTTTTCAGCACCCATCAAATTAGGTTCTGAAATAAATTCTGAAGCAGAGGAAACTATGCCTGTTCTATCTAAGGATGGAAAAACGTTGTATTTTTCTAGAGCTTTTGACCCAAATAGTGTTGGAGGTATTAGCGATCAAGACATTTGGTATAGTAGTATTGAAAATGAAACCTATTCCCCTTCTAAAAAGTTAGATAAATTAAATAACAAATTTAACAATGTTATTTTTGGAATAAATAATGATGGAGATCTAATTTATTTGTTAGATACTTATAACGGAAAAAAAGACGATGTAAGAGGAAGTTCTTATTCTAGATTCAAGGATAAAAATTGGGAAAAACCCGTACATGTTGAAATTCCTCCTCTTCAAAATGACGGCGATTTTTTTGGATTTTATATAGAAAAAGCTGGATCGGTTGCAATTTTATCTTTTACCGGACCTGGTAGTTTAGGAGAAGAAGACCTTTATGTTAGTACAAAAACAGGAGACACTTGGTCTACACCAACACATATGGGAGGAGTAATTAATACTACAGGTTTTGAGATATCTCCTTTTCTTTCTCCTTCTTTAGATACATTATTCTTTTCAAGTAACGGACTTGGAGGTGAAGGAGACGTTGATATTTTTTATTCAATTAAACAACAAGGTTCTTGGACAGATTGGTCAAAACCAGTTAATCTAGGACCTCTTGTAAATTCTACTAAATACGATGCTTTTTTTACAATGGAAGGAAATCATGCTTTTTGGGCTAGTACTAAAGAAAGTGAAAAAGCAGATATTTTTTCATCACGAGTATTACCAATACCTCCATTTGAGGCAAGTATGTTTCAGAACCTCTCAACAATTTATGGTGACATTGATTTAAATTTGGTTGGGCAAGATGAAATGTATACTATTGTTTGGGCAAATGGGTCAACTACAGAAGATTTACATGGTTTAACAGCAGGTAATTATTCTGCCATAATTAAAGATAAATATGGCAGATCTGTTGAGGTTAATTTTGAAGTGTTACCTCCAGTTGTGGTTGAGAATAAAAATACTTCTAATAAGTTGACCCAAGAACAATTTAACTTATTGTTTAAAGATGTTTCGTCTATTTTATTTGATGTTTCTAAGTATGACATTAGAAAAGATGCTAAGAAAACTTTAGACCAAGTTGTTAAAATAATGAATGATAATCCTACACTTGAAGTAGAGTTAGCAGCTCACACAGACTGCCAATCAGGAGAAGATTTAAATTTAGTTCTTTCTCATAATCGAGCTAAAAAATCTGCTGAATATATTAAAGAGAGAATTACAAAGCCTGAAAGAATTAATGGAAAAGGATACGGTGAAAGTCAATTAAAGGTTAATTGTGATTGCGAATCTGAAGATAGAAAAACAAGATGTAGTAAAAAACAAAATCAATTAAACAGAAGAACTGAGTTTATAATGAAAAATGAAAATAATCTTTTAACAGAAGATATTGCATCTTTATCATATCAGCAATTCGAAAATAAAAAAGGTGCAAATGGATTAGTTAAACAGAAAGGAAAAAAAGGATCTAAGGCATTAGCTAATTCTGCAAATACAAACAATGGAACAGATTTGATTGAAACAGGAAAAAGTGAAAGTGATTTAAATACAGCGGTTGAGAAAAAAGATGTTCAAAGTATAGATAATAACAAAGAAGTAGCAACAAAATTTAGAACGGATATTACTGTTTCAAAAGAACAAGAGGAAAATATCAAAAATGGATTTTATATATTACAAGAGGGAGAAACATTATATAGAGCTTCAATAAATTCTAAAATCCCGATTAATGAAATAAGAAAACTAAATAGTCTTAAAAGTAATAACGTAAGACCAGGAACAAAATTATTGTTGAGATAGGAAAAAAGTTAATTTAAAAAAGGTAGAGGCATGATTCATCACACCTCTACCTTTTTTTATTTTAGTGCTGCAATTAATTCATTTACTAAATTTTCGTTTACGTTTCCATATTTAGCATTGTAATCAACGCGAGAAAGATTGATTACTTCAAATGCTTCTTCTCTTCCATATACGTGAGTAATATCTACATTTTTAGCCCCTCCATCTAAATCTTTATATGTTAAGAAAAAGTGACGAACACGATCTATAACCATTTTAGGCATCTCAGAAATATCATTGATTTCACCATATGCTTGATCACCTTTTAATACTGCAATAATTTTATCATCTGCTTCACCACCATCCAACATTCTAAAACCACCAATAACTTTAGCCTCTAAGAAAATATTTCCATGAGTAAAAGAACGTTCGCTTAAGATACAGATATCTAGAGGGTCCATATCACCTGTTATATCTGTCCTACCGGTTTTAGAATTAGCTAATTCAGCAACTTTAGTATCGCATAAAGTTTTAGGTACAAATCCATATAAACATGGCATATGATTAGATAATTTTTGTGGTCTATCAACCATTAAATGTCCTGAGGATTTATCAATTTCATATTTTATTGAATCAGATGGCACTATTTCAATATATGCATTCACAATTGCAGGACTTTTTTCACCTACTTCAACACCATGCCAAGGATGGGAAACAAAACGTTGACTCATTGCATCAACAATTTTTTTTACTTCTTCTTTCATATTTTGATTTTTTATCAATAAAAAAACAGAATGATTTCATTCTGTTTAAGACAAACAAAGTTAATAAATCTATTCATTTATGAAGCACTAAATATATTCTGCTTTATTGTTTGTAGAGTCATAGCACCACTTTGTCTCCATAGTATTTCTCCTTTTTTAAATAAAACAAATGTAGGAACACCTTTTACTTTAAATTTTTCAGCAATAGGTTGATTTTTATCAATATCAATTTTTATTATTCGTAACGACTCACCTAAATCAGATTTGAGTTGGTCTAAAATAGGTTGCATAGCTTTACAAGGCCCACACCATGTTGCAAAGAAGTCTACCAAAGTAGGCGTTTCTGACTGAATTATTTCATTGAATTTTCCCATTTTACAAATATATAAGGATTCGAATTAAATACAAATTATCATTATCTTTGTAAACTATGAATGCATTTAAACAAACGATATTTGATACAATAAAGCTATTAATTTTTTGGGTTTTATTGTTTGATATTGAGAGAATTTTATTTTCCATTCACAATTGGAATAAGTTTTCAAATGTAAACATAGGTGAATGGTTATTAGCTTTTGTGTATTCTTTCCGTTTAGACATGGCTACTGCAGCAGCACTAAGTATACTTCCATTATTAATTTTAGTTTTTCGTTTTATTATACCTGGAAAATGGTTTCGGCCAATTTTTTTCACTGTTTTTGCAATTGAAATTTTAATCAATATTTTAATTCATAGTGGCGAAATTAATGCTTATACAGAATGGAATCATAAATTAACTACACGTGTTTTTATGCATTTATCAAATCCTGATGAAGTATTCAAAACAGCTGATTATGCAATGACTATATGGTATTTTGTTTATGTTATTGTTGAATTTTTAGTAGCATATAAGTTATTAAAATGGTTATTTAAACCTTTATCAAGCGCTTCACAATTAGTATGGTTTAAAAAAATCCCTGTAGGACTAAGTATTTTTCTTGTTTTTGGAAGTTCATTTTTTTTACTTTTAAGGGGAGGGATTCAACAAATTCCTTTAAATATTGATTCGGCTTATTATTCTAATAGTCATGTAGCAAATGATTTGTCGGTAAATTCATTATATTTTTTCGGAAAAAGCTTTCTACTTTATAACAGAAGTGAAATTGATGATTTATTGCCAGAGATTGATTCGAATGAAGCATCAAAAATTGTATCGAAATTATTTGATTATCCAAGTAAACATAACAATTATATTTTTAAGACAAAACGGCCCAATATTGTCTTTATTATTATGGAAGGATGGTCTGCAAATGCTATAGGTTGTTTGAGTGAAACAAAAAAAAGCACACCCAATTTTGATAAATTGGCATCAGAAGGATTATTGTTTACGAATATTTTTGCTTCTGGTGGAACTTCAGAAATTGGGAATTCAAGTATTTTTAGTGGATATCCAGCCTTACCAGAAATTTCAATTTCAATGCAACCAGATAAACATAGAAAATTACATGCATTAAATGAGGATCTGGAGCAATTTGGTTATAATACGAATTATCTATTTAGTGGTGATTTAAAATATGGAAACATTGGAGGATATTTCATGGATCACGGATTTGATAGTGTTGAAGATGAGAAAGTATTTTCAAGTAAACTTTCTAGAGGAAAATTAAATTATTTTGATGAAGATTTATATTCATTACTGATTAAAAAAATGAATTCTTCAAAACAACCTTTTTTACATTGTGCTTTTACTGGAAGCACCCATTCGCCATATGATTATCCAAAAACCAAAAAGCCGCTGTTTTCAGGAGATGAAGCAGACTTTATGAATTCACTCGTATATTCTGACGAATGTTTAGGTAAATATATTAAAAAATGTAAAAAACAAAAATGGTTCGATAATACTATTTTTGTTTTTGTTGCAGACCATGGACATCCCACTCCAGGATTACCAAATCCAAGTGCGAAATTATTTTTTAGAATCCCATTATTAATTTGGGGTAAACCTTTAAAAGCTGATTATGCAGGGTCAAAAAATGAAAAAATAGGATCGCAATCCGATATTGCAGCCACCTTATTATACCAATTTGGAGCAGATTTAAAACGGTATCCTTGGAGTAAGGATTTATTAAACCCAAAGTCTCCCGAATTTGCTTTGCATACTATAAATAGGGGCTATGGATGGATTTCATCAAAAGGTAATTTAATTTATCATATGGATACAAAAATATTGTTAGAAGATACATATTTACCAAAAGATCAACCCAAAGAATTTAATAATTGTCATGCATTTTTAAATCAATTTTATACTAATTATAAAGAACTTTAAACCTATAGAATGAGAATCAAGGAAATATTTAAAATAGATTTTTCATCTTTTAGAGTTATACTTTTTGCGGCATTAATTATTCGTCTCATTGCCGCGATTTTTTCTCAAGGATATGGAATGCATGATGATCATTTTTTGGTTATTGAAGCTTCAACTTCTTGGGTTGATGGATATGACTATAATGGTTGGTTGCCATGGTCTGAAGGAAATAGAGGAAAACCTGAAGGGCATAGTTTCACCTATGTTGGTTTAAATTACATCTTCTTTTATGTTATTAAGTTTTTAGGATTTTCAGATCCTAAAACTTTAATGTTATTGAACAGATTGTTGCATGGATTTCTCTCCCTTTTAGTAGTTTATTTTGGGATAAAAATAACGGAAAAGTTGTCTGATAGAAAAAATGCAGTTACTGTAGGTTGGCTTTTAGCATTATTATCTGTCATGCCATTTTTAGCAGTTCGAAATTTAGTTGAGTTATCAGCACTTCCTCCTTTGATTTGGGGTGTTTGGCTGCTAATTAAAAATGAAAGAAAAATTAATTTTTTATACGCTGGTTTACTTATAGGTCTAGCAGTTTCGTTTAGGTATCAAATTGCAGTATTTGCTATTGGACTGGGATTTTATTATTTGATAAAATGGAAATTAAAAGAATTCAGCATTTTTACCGCAGGATTGATAATTATATTTTTTATCACTCAAGGATTGGTAGATTATTTTATTTGGGGATATCCTTTTGCAGAATTTATATCTTATTCATTATACAATATGGATCAAGGTGTTCAGTATTTACCCAATTCTAATTACTTCATGTATTTTTGGGTATTGATGGGAGTACTTCTTTTCCCGTTAGGACTTTTGGTGATGATTGGATTTTTAAAATCTTCTAAAAATTATTTTCTTTTATTTTTGCCGACTCTTATTTTTATCCTCTTCCATACATTTTATCCGAATAGACAAGAAAGATTTGTGTTGACTATTCTTCCATTTTTTATTATACTCGGGGTTATAGGCTATCAAGGGCTGAAAGCGCGGGTAGTTTGGAGAAAATTATGGAATATATCTTATGTAATTTTTTGGATATTAAATATTCCTTTAATGTTTGCATTAAGTTTTCATTATTCAAAAAAGTCAAGAGTTGAAGCAATGTATGCGATTTATAATGATGATATACCAAATGAAAGAATATTATTGGAGGGATCAAGAGATTCAAAACCATCTCAGATGCCTAAGTTTTATGCTTCAAGTTGGTATTGCGGTTTTACCGAAAGAATAGATACCACACAATCATTAGATGTATTTGAAGGAAATCGATACGATTACATTATGTTTTTTGGAGAAGAAGATTTAAAAAATAGAGTATCAGATTATAAAAATATATATCCTAAAATACGTTTAGTAAAAAAGTGTAATCCAAGTTTTATTGATGGAATTGCAAGAACTTTAAATCCTCGAAATTCAAATCAATATATTGAAGTTTGGAGAACATATGAACCTATTCAAAAATAATTTAATATAGAATGAAAATATTAATTGTTCGGTTTAGTTCCATTGGAGATGTTGTATTGACAACTCCAATAATTCGTTGTTTAAAACAACGGGTACCAAACGTTACGATACATTTCATTACTAAAAAAAGCTTTATTCCTATTCTTAATGACAATCCTTATATTGATAAATTGATTCCAATTCAATCTTCGATAAATGAGGTTTTAATTGAATTGAAAAAGGAAAAATACGATTGGGTTATTGATCTTCATAAAAATGTTCGGACATTAGCGTTAAAACAAAAATTAAAAGTGCCTTCTCGATCTTTTCCTAAGATGAATATTGAAAAATGGATGTTAGTCAAATTTAAAATTGACAGAATGCCTAAAATTCATATAGTTGAAAGATATTTTGAAACAGTGAAACATTTGAATGTGAAAAATGACCAATTACCTTGTGATTTTTTTATAGATCCTAGTTCAAATATAAATATTGAAGACGTTTTTGGAATTAAATCCCCGTATCTTTCAATAGCAATCGGAGCTCAATTTTTTACCAAAAGAATGCCTAAGGAAAAATTAATTGAAATAATATCTAAAATTAATTATCCTATAATATTAGTTGGTGGACCAATGGATTTTGAATTTGCAGAAATAATAAAGCTAAATTTTGAAGATAAAAATATAATAAATGCATGTGGAGACTTTAATCTTCAACAATCTGCTAGTATTGTAAAGCAATCAAAAGCGATATTAACGAATGATACTGGTTTAATGCACATTTCATCTTGCTTCGAAATTCCTACAATAAGTATTTGGGGTAATACGGTTCCAAATTTTGGGATGTATCCTTATTTTCCTAGGAATTCAGGATTATTTTCTATTCATGAAGTAAAAGATTTATCTTGCCGTCCTTGCTCAAAAATAGGATTTAAGATTTGTCCAAAAAAGCATTTTAATTGTATGAATTTACAAAATTCTCAATTGATAAGTGAGGATATTTCATCTAAAATGGAGCTAATAAATGAGTGGATTTAATTAATATTTAATTTTTCTTTTTATTCCTTATTATAGATTCATTTATTTTAGCGTTAATTGTTTTTTCAGATTACAATCCTACATCTTAATCCACCTTCCCTAAAAGTTTAAATGATTATTAGAATCCTAGATTCACATTTAATTTTGTCATACTTTTTCTTAATTCCAATCATTTTTCTAGCTGTGATTCCAATCAGAACATCTGTTGATTGGCCTCATTTCAATTTATCTCCTGATTGACTCTCTTTGTATTTATAATTTACAGTATCAAAAATATACAATTTGCTTTTCAAGATGAAAAAATTAATATCTGAATTTACAACACAATTAAACCATTCTTTAGAAATCTCGGAAAGGGCGAAACTTACACCAATAAGTGAAAATATTACTTATGTAGTAATAAGTGGTATGGGGGGGTCTGGAATTGGAGGAGATATTGTTTCTGAAGCTATTTCACAAGAAATTAAAATCCCTATAATTGTTAACAAGGATTATATTCTACCAAATTATGTAGAGGATAAAACATTGGTAATTATTTCTTCCTATTCTGGTGATACAGAAGAAACTGTTAACGCGATGAAGCAAGCTATTTCGATTGGGGCTAATATAGTTTGTATAACTTCTGGAGGTAAAGTAGAAGAGCTAGCTATAAAAAATCATTTAGATATTATTTTGATACCTAAAGATATGCCACCAAGAGCTGCTTTAGCATATTCTTTGGTTCAACTATTATATACTTTGAATTTTCATTCTATTATTTCAGATAAGTATAAAGTAGAAATACTCAATTCAATAATATCCTTAAATAAAGAAGAACAAAATATACTTACAGATGCTAAAGAAACGGCTAACCTTTTGTTAAATAAACTTCCAATTGTTTATAGTGTTTCTGCTATAAAAGCTGTATCCACTAGATTTTGTCAACAGTTAAACGAAAATTCAAAAACGCTTTGTTGGCATAATGAATTCCCTGAATTAAATCATAACGAATTACAAGGTTGGGAACAAAAAGGAAATAATTTTTCGGTTATAATATTTAGAAATGATACGGACTATTTGAGAACTTCTAAAAGGAT
>CALPSU020000081.1 GCA_943326315.2 Chryseobacterium gleum | reverse complement strand
AGCCCCATAGTGATGGTCAGGGTGGATTTTTAACTGCATATAAAATTAATGATGCTAATGGAACTGTTGAAAAACTTTCAATTATAGATACTAGAGATGCTAAAGGAACGGAGTTATTTCAATTTGCTCCTAGTCGAATAGTTAAAGTAACAGATAGTGTTTTTGGTGTAGAATGCTACAAAAAGAAAAAAGAAGATGTTATGGTAAAAATCACATTGAAAGATTAATACCAAGTTTTATTGTAATAAGCCCTAATATTAAGTTATTATGGCTTATTTTTTTAACATTTATCTTTATTTTTGTTAAAATTTAAATATTAATCACTTCTTTTTTAGAATTCACATAGAACTTCCCTATATTTGTATGGAAAATGAAATTGTAGTCATCAAAATGTGATTATAAATTGATTTTACCAGTTAAATAATAATAAATTAATAATAGCAAGATGACTTCAACGATAGAACAATTAACTTCAAAAGATTTAATACAATTAGAGGATAAACACGGTGCTCATAATTACCATCCGCTTCCTGTTGTTCTTGCTAAAGGTGAAGGAGTTTATGTTTGGGATGTTGAGGGTAAACAATATTTTGATTTCTTATCAGCTTATTCTGCGGTTAACCAAGGACATTGTCATCCAAAAATTATTGGTGCGATGATAGAACAAGCTCAAACCTTAACATTAACTTCAAGAGCATTTTATAATGATACTTTAGGAGTATACGAAAAATTTGTAACGGAGTACTTTGGGTTTGATAAAGTCTTACCAATGAATACTGGTGCAGAGGCTGTAGAAACTGCTATTAAAATCGCTCGTAAATGGGGATATGAAGTAAAAGGTATTCCTGAAAATCAAGCTGTAATAGTTGTTTGTGAGGGAAATTTCCACGGAAGAACAACAACTATCGTTTCTTTCTCGAATGATCCAGATGCTCGTAAAAGCTTTGGTCCATTCACTCCCGGATTTGTTTCTATTCCTTACGATGACGCTGCTGCTTTAGAATTTGCATTGCAAGATAAAAACGTAGTAGGTTTTTTAGTTGAACCAATTCAAGGTGAAGCTGGAGTTTATGTTCCTACAGAAGGATATTTAAGTAAATGTAAAGCTATCTGTGAAAAAAACAATGTGTTATTTATAGCTGATGAAGTTCAAACGGGAATTGCGCGAACTGGAAGTCTATTAGCAGTTTGTGGTAATTGTAACTGCGAAAATGCGTGCGAAAAACAAGATGCTACTTATACTAAACCAGATATTTTAGTACTTGGAAAAGCACTTTCAGGTGGAGTTTATCCTGTTTCAGCTGTACTTACAGATGATGCTATTATGAAAGTAATTAAACCTGGTCAGCATGGTTCTACATTTGGAGGAAATCCTATAGCTGCTAAAGTTGCTGTAGCTGCTTTAGAAGTTGTCAATGAAGAGCATTTAATTCAAAATGCACGTAAACTTGGGCATATTTTCAGAAAAGAAATGCAACGTATTATTGAAGGTTCAGATTTAGTAACTAAAGTTAGAGGTAAAGGATTGTTAAATGCAATTATCATAAACGATACAGAGCATAGTTCTACGGCTTGGGATTTGTGTGTTGCATTGAAAGAAAATGGCTTATTAGCAAAACCAACTCATGGAAATATTATTCGTTTTGCACCACCCTTGGTAATGAATGAAGAACAATTAATGGAATGTATTTCTATTATTGAAAAAACAATTAACGAATTCAAAAAATAAGTATAGAATTTAAATAGTTGAAAGGCTTTCTAGAAATAGGAAGCTTTTTTTTATTTATAAGAATCTCAACTTCAATCTCAACCTCAATCTTTTTGTCTCAACTTCTAAAAACCCAAGGTAAAATATCTGGAATTTGTTCGAGTGAATTTATCAAATAATCACTACACGCTTTTCGATGTTTTTTTGCCGGATCAAATAATATAGTATGCATGCCAACATTGGAAGCTCCCACAATATCGACTCTTTGATCATCGCCAATCATAACACTTTTGGATGGAGAAGCTCCGGCTTTTTGCATTGCATAATGAAATACTTCTGGTGCGGGCTTGTTTTTACCAACATCTTCGGAACATACGATAACATCTAAAAATGGTTCAAAACCACAATTTTTAAGTTTTCGATATTGAACCTCTTTGAAACCATTTGTAATTATGTGTAGATTATATCCGTCTTTTTTTAAGGTTTTAATCGTTTCAAGAGCATTCGGGAAAACATGAGTTTGGTTCGGTGATATTTCTATATAACCCTCGTTTAAAGCAAGATTTAAAGATTGATCAATAATTCCAAACTTATGAAGTGTTTTTTCAAATCGTGTAGTTCGCAATTGCTCTTTGGATAATTTACCTTTTCCATATAATACCCAAAGATCATTGTTTATATTTTTGTATTTGAAGTAAAAATCATTGAAATTTGGAATCTTATCTGCTAATTTTAAATCAGCATATAGAATTCGTAAAGCTTGTTGAGAATTTTTTTCAAAATCCCAAAGAGTTCTATCTAAGTCGAAAAAAAGATGTCTATTTGAATTCATTTATTTTAACAGACTACCTGAATATGCTAGTCCAGTTGTAATTAGAGCATTCATTATAATTCCAAAAAGTATAATAAAAAATGTCTTTTTTTCTTTACCATAAAATTTTGCAGTAATAATACTCCCTAAAGGAATGGATAAAAAAAATGGTGCATAGATTGCGACTCCGTAAATTCCAATTTTTTTCTTAAGTCTAACAATTGATTTGTTTACTACTGTAAATTTCTTTTTTACTTTTAATTTTATACCCTTTTCAAGTGCTTCATGGTATAATCTATGTCTTTTTTCTTGCGCTCTTTTCATGAAAAATTCGCTAGAAAAATAAAAAATTAGGGCACAAAATATTGCTCCTGAAACACTTGCTAAATACGTTTCAATAAATGTTAAACCTAATCCTGGGCCAGTAAAAGGGGCAAATAAAAATTTAATTGTACTAAAAATAAAAACAGATGACAGTGCGGTCCATTTCATATATTAACATTTAACACCATAAGCTAAATCTCCAGCGTCTCCCAAACCAGGAACGATATACGATTGAGCGGTTAATTCTTGGTCTATATCACCAACCCAGATTTCAGTATTTTCTGGTAAATGTTTTTTTACATATTCTAAAGCATCTTGAGAGGCAATCGCAGAAACAATATATATTTTGGAAGGTCTCCCTTGTTTTAATAATGCTTTATAAACTGTTACCATGGAAGATCCAGTAGCTAACATTGGATCGCAAAGAATCACTATTCTGTTTGTTAAATCAGGAGAAGCCAAGTATTCTACATGAATTTCAAAATCTTCAAGTGTAGTGTGTTTTCTGTAAGCAGAAATAAAAGCACTTTCGGCAGTATCAAAATAATTTAATAATCCTTGATGCATTCCTAATCCAGCTCTAAGTATTGTTGCTAAAACTGGTTGTGTTTTTAATACGTTTACGTCTGCTTGTCCTAAAGGTGTCGTAAATGCTACCTTTTCGAACTCCATTTTTTTCGATATTTCATAACCGATTACTTCACCTATACGTTCTAAATTTCTTCTAAAACGCATGGAATCTTTTTGAATTTCGACACTTCTAATTTCAGATAAAAAATTTCCTAATATTGAATTGGTATTTGATAGATTATGTATCATAAAAATTTGTTTTTGCTAAAGTTAATAGAAAAATTAAATTTAAAAAATATTTATAATATAGGGATGTTAAATTTAAATAAATGGGCATAATATATTAAACTTCTATAATTAACAATCAATAATCAAAAATCAAACATCTTAAAATATTACCTTTGCAATATGGCTGAAGAATCTAAGTTGAATTTTTCAATTTTTAAGCGACTTGTTACGTATGCAAAACCCTATAAGAAATTCTTTTTTATAGCACTTGCCTGTGTTATAATAATTGCAATAAGTAGTGTTATTCGCCCTCTATTAATTGCGAACATGGTTCAGCAATATATCATTGAAAAACAAGATGGTGGCGCGCTTTTATTCTGGACTTTAACCATATTTGGCATGCTTGCTTTTGAAGCATTACTTCAGTTTTCAAGTTCATATTTCAGTAATTTTCTAGCTCAAAGTATCGTAAGCGATATGCGTGAAAAATTATTTGCGCACATGACTTCTTTTCGAATGAAATATTTTGATAAAACTCCAATTGGGGCTTTGGTTACTAGAGTTGTTTCGGATATGGAAGCAATTTCGGAAGTTTTCTCTACTGGACTTATAGATATTTTAGGAGATTTTTTAACATTATTAGCTGTTATACTTACTATGTTTTATGTGAATTGGCATTTAACGATGTTAGTTTTAATTCCTATTCCATTATTAATTATTGCTACACGGATTTTTGCTAGATCAATGAATAATTCATTTTTGCAAGAACGTCTTCAAGTTACAAGATTAAATACATTTGTTCAGGAACGTATCACAGGAATGTCTATTGTACAATTATTTAATCGTGAAAATGAAGAATTTGAAAACTTTAAAGAAATAAATAAAGCACATAGAAAAGCACATATCAATGCGATTTGGGCATTCTCAATTTTCTTCCCAGTAGTTGAAATTTTAAGTTCATTGTCTGTAGCTTTTTTATTGGTTTATATCGCTTTTCAGGTAGAAGGATTGAATGGTTTGGATATGAAATCTCAATATTTAGAAGTTATTAAATTTACTTTTTGGATAAGTATGTTGTTTCGTCCAATTCGACAATTAGCAGATAAATTTAATATTCTTCAAAGAGGTACAGTTAGGGCAGAGCGTGTTTTTGAAATTTTAGATTTAGATGAGCATATACAAAAAGAAGGAACTTTATCAAATTGTGATTTTAACCAAACGATAAAATTTGAAAATGTATTTTTTGCCTATCAAAATGAAGATTGGATTTTGAAGAATATTAATTTAACAATTAAACCCAATTCAACGGTGGCTTTTGTTGGCGCAACAGGAGCTGGTAAATCTTCCATTGTCAATTTATTAGGTCGCTTTTATGAATTTCAAAAAGGGGATATTTTCATTGGTGATATAAATATAAAGAAATTAGAATTGACTTATTTGAGAAACAATATTGCAATTGTTCTACAAGATGTTTTTCTTTTTTCAGATTCAATTCACAACAATATCACTCTCGGAAACGAATCGATTTCAAGGGAACAAGTAATTATTGCTTCGAAAGCAATTGGTGCACATACTTTTATTGAAAAACTTCCTGATGGATATGATTATCATGTTGGAGAAAGAGGAGGCGTTTTGTCTGTTGGGCAACGTCAATTATTAGCTTTTATAAGAGCATATGTATACAATCCAACGATTTTAATTTTGGATGAAGCAACATCAAGTGTAGATAATGAATCGGAAGAAATGATTCAGAGAGCAACGGAACAATTAACGAGAGGAAGAACTTCAATTGTAATAGCTCATAGGATATCAACAATTAAGAAAGCGGATCAAATCGTTGTTCTTGATAGAGGAGAAATTAAAGAACAAGGTACACATACAGAATTGCTTTTAGTAGATGGTTTTTATAAACGTTTATACGATAAGCAATTCACGGAACAAAAATAAATGGAAAAATTAATTGGATTAAAAGTAGGTGGCGTTCCAGAGCATTTTAATTTGCCTTGGAGGCTTGCTATAGAAGAAGGTGCATTCAGTAATATTGGGTTGAAATTGCATTGGAGTGATATGGGTGGAGGAACTGGTCAGATGATTCGTGGACTTGAAACTGGCTCAATCGATATTGCTATTTTATTAACGGAAGGAATTACAAAGGCAATTCTTCAAGGAACAGACGTTAAAATTATTCAGGTATATGTTACTTCTCCGTTACATTGGGGTATCCATGTTCCATATCATTCAGATATTCAGCAAATGGATGATTTAAAAGGTAAAACGTTTGCTATTTCTCGAGAAGGATCTGGTTCGCATTTAATGTCTTACGTAAAAGCTGATCAAGAAGGTTGGGATACTACTAAATTAAAATTCAATGTAATTGGAGATATTTATGGTGGTCTTTGGGCATTAGAACATAATGAAGCTCAAGCATTTTTATGGGAAAAATACACAACCTTTCCTTATACTGAACAAGAAAAATGTCGTTATATAGACGAAGTAGTTACGCCTTGGCCTTGTTTTGTAATTGCTGTTAGAACTGAAGTTTACGATAAATACTTCAATGAATTGAAAGCAATGTGTACGATTGTAAATAAGAAAGCATTGTGGGTTAAAAACGATCCTGATACTGTTGAAGTAATTAGTTGGAGATACAATTTACGCTCAGATCAAGTTGAGAAATGGTTATCAGAAACAGATTGGAATTATAAAGGGATTGAATATCCTTTGGCTTTCGAACAAACTATTCAATATTTATTAAAATTGAATTTAATAAGTCAAGAAGAATCAGAAGATTGGAGAACTAAATTATTTTAATAAAGATGAAAAAGACAGGAGTATTATTGATACAGTTAGGAACACCAAATAGTCCAAGTGTAAAAGATGTTCGCGTTTATTTAAGAGAGTTTTTAAATGATCCTCGTGTAATTGATATTCCTTGGTTGCCAAGAAAATTATTGGTAAATGGAATTATTGTTCCTTTCAGAGCTCCAAAATCTGCTAAAATTTATCAGCAACTTTGGAAATTTGGTGATGGAGTATCTCCTTTAATGACTCATACACAAAGCTTAAAAAAATTAGTTCAAGAACGTTTTAATGCTGGAGAAGTTAAGTTTGAAATGGCTATGCGTTATCAAAATCCTTCTATGGATTCAGTACTTTCAAGAATGAAAGATGAGTTGTACGATCAAATTATTATTATTCCTCTTTTTCCTCAATATGCAAGTGCATCAACTGGATCTGCTATTGAAAAAGCAATGGATATTATTAAGAAATGGTGGGTGATTCCTGAAATTAAAATTGTTAGCCAATTTTATGATAATACTTCTTTTATAGATGCAATTGTAGACAGAGCGAAAGAATTTGATGTCAAAGAGTATGATCATATTTTATTTTCATACCATGGTTTACCTGTTCGTCAGGTCGATAAAGTATACGAGGGAGCTTCTGATATGTGTGAAGATCATCCGTGTGAAACAGAAGTCAACGAAACAAATAAATACTGTTATAAAGCTACGTCTTTTGCTACAACGCGTTTAATAGCTGAACGATTAGGATTAAAAGAATCAGATTATACCGTTTGTTTTCAATCACGTTTAAATAAAAAATGGTTGGAGCCTTTCTCTGATAAAGTAGTAGAAGAATGGGCAAAAAAAGGAGCGAAAAAATTATTGGTTTTTAGTCCTGCTTTTGTTGCCGATTGTTTGGAAACAATTATAGAAATAGGAGGGGAGTACCAAGAGATTTTTGAAGAACACGGAGGAGAAAAGATCCAATTAGTACCTAGTACAAACGATCATCCGAAATTTGTAGATTGTATAGAAGAATTGGTGAAGGAGAGGTTGTAAGATGGGATTTTAAATTATTATTCACCATATAATAGGATTGAAATCCTATTATATGGTATTGAATTATTATTTGACTTCCTCTTTAAACATTACAAATTCTCTAAAATTTGATCGATCAATTACTTTTTCGTTTGCATTATATGTAAGAGTAAAAGTTTTAGGCAACCTCACTTTTTTTGTATTTAACCATTTGAATTCATAACCTGAAATTACGCCTTCTTTTTCTTCGACAAAATCTACTTCTTGTTGCTGTTTGGTTCTCCAAAAATAAAATTTCGTCACATCTTTAGAATATTTTAATAGCTTAATTCTTTCTGAAATTAAAAAATTCTCCCAAAGTGCCCCTTTGTCTAATCTTGATTCTATTGGTTTAAAATCTCCTAAAATCATATTACGAACTCCGTTATCGTAAAAATAGATTTTTTTGTTCGTGCTTATTTCTTTTCGTTTGTTTCGACTGAACGTTCCGAGTTTGAAGATTACATATCCTTTTTCCAAAATATCGATGTATTTACTAACAGTATTTTTATCGATTCCGACTGTTAAAGCCAATTCATTGTAATTTACTTCAGATCCAACTTGTAAAGCTAGAGCAGTCAATAGTTTTTCGAGTACCTCTGGTTTTCTTATACCTGAAAATGCTAAAATATCTCTATATAAATAGCTGTTAACTAAAGTTTGTAGAATTTCAAATTCATCACCTTGGTTATTTAATACATCGGGATAAAAACCATAGATTAACCTAGTTTCGAGTTGTTGTTCTGCAATTAAATATCCTTGTTTGTCTTGAAATTCTGACCAAGAAATAGGAAACATTTCATATTCCCATTTTCTTCCTGTTAATGGTTCATTCAATTCATTTTTCAAGTCAAATGAGGATGAGCCACTTATAATAAGTTGAACTTCTTTAAATTGATCAGTTATAATTTTTAGGGTAATACCTATACCTTCGATTCGCTGGGCTTCATCGATAAAAATAATTTTATGTTTACCAATTATACTTTTTAATTCTTCTGTATTAGGTAAAGTGAGTAATTTTCGAACAGTAGGATCATCTCCATCAAAAAATAAATAATCCTTTCCATCAATAATTTCTTTGATCAGGGTCGTTTTACCAACTTGACGTGGACCAATCAACAGAATAGCTTTGTTTTTCCAAAGTCTTTTAATGATAATATCCTTTAATATTCTAGAATACATATACTTTCTTTATTTCAAATATACTTAAAATAAATAGATTTTCACCGAAAGTTATGTTTTTTAGTGAATATATTCACCAATAGTTATGTTTTTAAGTGAATGTATTCACCAAAAGTTATATTTTTAAGTGAACGTATTCACTGAAAGTTATGTTTTTAAGTGAATGTATTCACCGAAAGTTATATTTTGTACTTTTTTTGATTTTATGCCTCTAAATTTGCTTTAAGTCTAGACATATTTCCATCCATATCCTTTTTCAACATTTTAGAAATAAATGGCACCATTACATTCATAGGAAATGGGGTACTCGTAAGAAATGTTGTGGTTACTTTCGTTTGGTTATCTGAAATTGCTTCAGTAGTTGTAATAGCTTGGCTAACTCCTTCAAAAGGTTTTTTGAAACGAATCTCAACTTGATAAGAATCATTTTCGTTAATATACATAATTTCTTGTTCACCAATACCAACGTTTTTTAGTTCACTTTCCCATTGGGATATGAAGCCAATTGTGCCATCTTCGCCAATATAATTCAATTTTGAATTCGGGTCAGCCATTACCCATTTACTATAATTTTCTTGATTTTTAAGAATTTTCACATAGTTGAAAACATCATTTCTAGGACGATTTATAACAGTCGAAGCAGAAATTGAGTAGTCTTTTTTCATAAAAAAAGCTGCAATTAAAACAATCGCAATTAATGCACTAAAAGAAAGTAAAATAATTTGAAACATATTATTTATTAATTT
>CALPSU020000080.1 GCA_943326315.2 Chryseobacterium gleum | reverse complement strand
TAGGTTTTTGGAATAGTTTAGTGTTTTACAATGCTTTTCTTCCTGAGATTGCAGAAATAGAAGATCACGATAAGATTTCAGCAAAAGGTTTTATAATGGGTTATTTTGGATCCATGCTTCTATTAATTATATGTTTAGTATGGATGCAAGTTTTTCATCAACAAGCTAAGTATTGTTTTTTATTTGTTGGAATTTGGTGGTTAGGTTTTAGTCAAATTACGTATAGAGCCATACCAAATAATGTATATGGAAAAAAACCAAAAGAAGGAAGTATATTTTGGAGAGGTTTTAAAGAATTGAAATTAGTTTTTCAAGAATTTAAAAAGACATATCGATTGAAACGTTTTTTGATGTCTTTTTTCTTCTTTAATACTGGCGTTCAAACTGTAATGTTGATGGCGACTATATTTGCAAATAAAGAAATTGATTGGCCTAAGGGGAGTGGTAATTCCGGATTAATAATTGCTATTTTATTGATTCAAATATTAGGAGCGGCTGGAGCATTTATGATGTCACGTTTATCGAATAAAATTGGAAATATTAAAACATTAATTTTATCTGTTGTAATTTGGGTTGGAATTTGTGTTATGGGATATTTTGTTAAAACTCCTTTTGAATTTTACATTTTAGCGTCTTCAGTTGGTTTGGTTATGGGTGGAGTTCAAGCGATGGCGCGTTCAACGTATTCAAAATTCTTACCAGAAAATACTTCAGATCATGCTAGTTACTTTTCTTTTTATGATGTAACTGAAAAATTAGGAATAGTATTAGGACTTATCTTTTTTGGATTAATGGAAATGTTAACAGGTTCTATTCGTTTTTCAATAATTGCTGTAGCATTCTTTTTTGTGGTAGGATTAATTATGTTACTTCGCGTACCAAAAGAAGAAGTTGAAGTTGAATTACACGAAGATTATATTCCAAAGTAAAATTGAAAAATATTTTTGATTTGATAGTCGAAAAGACAAATGGACGTATTACTTACCATTTGATAGTATATTTCTTAATGGTGATTTTAATTTCTATTGCTTTTGCTATTTTTATTAATTAATACTCGCTAAAAAAAAGCCTCAATATTTAAATTGAGGCTAATATCTTTAATAGTAATTTAGATTTTTATTTTTTGTAAAAAGGTAGTTTTACAACTTTTGCCTTTACACCTTTATCTCTTATCTCTACAAATATTTCTGAATCTAAAGCTGAATTTTCTACCGTTACATATCCTAGACCAATACCAATTTTCATACTAGGAGACATAGTACCAGAATTAACTTTTCCAATTACTGTACCTTCAGCATCAACGATAGGGTAATCATGTCTTGGAATCCCTCTTTCAATCATTTCAAAAGCAACTAATTTACGAGTAACTCCTTCTTCTTTTTGTTTTTTCAAGAAATCAGAATCTGTAAAATCTTTAGTGAATTTAGTGATCCAACCTAAGCCAGCTTCCAAAGGTGAAGTAGTGTCGTCAATATCATTACCGTATAAACAAAATCCCATTTCTAAACGAAGAGTATCTCTTGCCGCCAATCCAATCGGTTTAATTCCAAACGATTTCCCTGCTTCAAAAACACGATCCCAAACTTGTTCAACATCTTTATTTTTAACATATATTTCAAAACCACCAGATCCAGTGTATCCTGTAGCAGAAATCATTACATTTTCAATACCAGCAAAAGTTCCGTGTTGAAATGTGTAATAAACCATATCTTTTAGGTTTACTTCTGTTAAGGATTGCATTGCTTCAGCAGCTTTAGGACCTTGAATTGCAAGTAGTGAATATTCATCAGAAAGATTTTGCATTTCTACTCCTAAATCATTCAATGAAGAAATCCAATTCCAATCTTTTTCGATGTTTGAAGCATTTACTACGATGAAATATTCTTCAGAATTAACTTTATAAATAATTAAGTCATCTACTATTCCTCCTTTACCGTTAGGCATACAAGAATATTGAGCTTTTCCATCTACTAAAACTGAAGCATCGTTTGAAGAAAACTTTTGAATTAAAGCTAATGCATTAGGTCCTTTTAAAACAAATTCTCCCATATGAGAAACATCAAAAACACCCACTGCATTTCGAACAGTTTCATGTTCAATAGTTACTCCTTCATATTGTACAGGCATATTATAACCAGCAAATGGAACCATTTTTCCACCTAACGCAATGTGTTTTTCTACTAAGGCAATGTTTTTCATTTTTCTAAATTTTAGATTTCAAAAGTATGAATTTTTTTTGATTTTTTTATTGGATTATAATTGTATTATCATCCTAATAACGTTGCAACATCTTTTCCAACAAGAGAACCTATCGCAACACCCATTCCCCCCATTCGAACACCAATTGCGATGTTTGGATGAATTTGTTGAATTATTGGCTTTTTGGTTTTTCCAACACCCATTATACCTGACCATGAATAATCAATTTCTACTGGATATTTTGGTGAAATCACAGTAGTTAATAATTCTTTTAAAGCATTTTGAATTTGTTCAGTTTGTTCAAATTCTGTTGTTGTTTCTCCTTGGAAATTTAAATTTCTACCACCTCCTAATAAAATTCGATTTCCTATGTTTCTGAAATAATAATATCCTTGTTGGTAATGAAATGTGCCTTTTAATTTTAAATTTTCGATAGGTTTGGTAATAATTACTTGAGCACGAGCTGGTTGTACATCTTCATTTGGGAGAAATTGTTTTGCAAATCCATTTGTACAAATTGCAACTTTTTTTGCTTTAATTTCACCAAAAGTAGTCTCTAAATGAATCTGATTTTTTGAAGAATCAATTGTTTTTACTTCAATACCAAATAAACATTTTATCCCTCTTTCTGTTGCTAATCTATGGAATTTATCTATTAATTTCCCTGTATTTATTTGACCTTCTAATCTGTTGTAAAAACTTGAATAAACATTGTTAAATCCAAATTTTTTTTGAACATTATTGTCAATAGAATAAACATCTTTTTCACCCGTTATTTTGAAAATATTTTCATTTAAATAATCAAGTTGTTCAGTAGTTTTTAGATATTCTTTATCTTCATTTTTTGTAATCAAGTCCCAGGATCCATTTATTTGTAAATCAAGATTTTCTTTACCGACTAGTGACTTTAAATTTTGCAGTCCATTCCAGCGCATCTCTACTGTATTCCATACATCTGTTTCTGAAATATGAGTCAAATCATCTACCAATTCAGTTGCACTTCCAAAACAAGCAAAACCAGCATTTTTACTACTTGCTCCAGTAGGTAGAAAGCCTCTTTCAAGTATTAATATAGAAGCATCAGGATTGTTTTTTTTTATTTCAAGTGCACAGCTGTATCCAACAATTCCAGCACCTATGATTAAAAAGTCAATATTATCGAAATAAATATCTCTTTCCCAATAGCTTAATTGATCAATATTTAGCATAATTTTAGATTGTTTTGTAAATGATTTTTTACGATATTTGTGAATTGACGAACTATTTAGAAATGAGTTTTGTCAAAATTAAACCAATTCTGTAACATCTTGTTCAGTTTTCCGTTTAAAATCTAGTATATGAAATTAATTTTATTTATAAGTTTATTTTTTGTTTCTTTTTTTGGGATTTCTCAAACATTAAATTATGCTGTTTTTGGGAAAATCACAAATAATGATACTAAGAAATCCGAAGCAGGAGTTACCATTTCCTTTTTAAGTAGTGGTAAGGTTTTAAATTCCGTTGTAACTGCTTCAAACGGAAAGTATGAATTACTTGCTGAAGGACCAATTGGCGGTAATTTTCAAATTGTATATTCTAAGCCAGGTTTTGTAACAAAAAAAGTAGCTTTAAACGGAACTAAAATGTCTGAAGCTATAACTCCTTCAGGAAGTGATTATCCTCTACCACTTCTAGATATGGTTTTATTTACTGAACGACCTAATGTTGATTTTTCATTTTTAAATTCAGAACCTGTTGCAACTTTTTTCTGGGATGAAAGTACATTGGTATTAGATTTTGATAGAACTGCTAGTGCTAAAACAAAGAAAAAAATTGAAGATTTATTAGCTGCGGCACCTGCAGGTCCAAGTCCAGATGATGCAAAATACCAAGCGGCTATAAAAGCTGGTGAAGGATTTTATACACAGAAAAAATACCAAGAAGCTTTAAATAAATATGAAGAAGCTTCTATGATTAAGCCTAAAGAACCAGTTCCATTAGCTAAAATAAGTGAAATTGATAAGCTTTTAAAAGCTCAAAAAGCAGAGCAATTAGCTAGTCAACAAGCAGATTCTGAATATAAGAATTTAATTACTGCGGCTGATAATTTAAGAGATCAAAAAAAATACCCTGAAGCGATCGCAAAGTATAACGAAGCAATAAGAAAGAAAGATGAAGCCTATCCAAAAGGTGAAATTGTAAAACTTAATTTAGCAATTAAAGCAGCTTCTGATAAACTAGCTGCTGACAAGTTAGCTGCGGATAAATTAAAAGCGGATAAACTAGAGGCGGATAAATTAGCGGCAGAGAAATTAGCTGCTGACAAACTTGCAGCTTCCAATAAAATAGCAGCAGATAAGTTAGCTGCGGATAAATTAAAAGCGGATAAACTAGAGGCGGATAAATTAGCGGCAGAGAAATTAGCTGCAGACAAACTTGCAGCTACCAATAAAATAGCAGCAGATAAACTAGCAGCAGAAAAATTAAAAGCCGATAAATTAGCTGCAGACAAATTAGCTGCAGAGAAATTAGCTGCAGAAAAACTTGCTTCTACAAATAAACTAGCCGCTGACAAGTTAGCAGCAGATAAATTAAAAGCGGATAAATTAGAGGCAGATAAACTAGCAGCAGATAAATTAAAAGCTGATAAATTGGCTTCTGATAAATTAGCAGCAGATAAATTAGCGGCTGACAAACTGGGCGCTACAAATAAAATGGCAGCAGATAAGTTAGCCGCTGATAAATTAAAAGCGGATAAATTAGAGGCTGATAAATTAGCTTCGGAAAAACTTAAGGCAGATAAACTAGCTGCAGATAAACTTAAGGCAGAAAAGCTTGAAGCGGATAAACTAGCTTCTTCAAATAAATTGGCTGCTGACAAATTAGCTGCTGATAAACTTAAATCAGATAAGTTAGAAGCAGATAAGCTTAAGGCTGAAAAACTTGAAGCGGATAAACTTGCTGCCATCAATAAAATAGCAGCAGACAAATTAGCTAAAGATAAATTAGCTTCTGATAAATTAACTGCTTCTAATTTGGCAGCTAAAAATAATACAGAAAAATTAGTTTTAGAAGCTGACAAATTATTTAAACAAGAACGATTTTTAGATGCAAAAAAAATCTATGAATCAGTTTTAGTTATTCAAAGTGATCATTCTCATTCAATTAAACAGGTTTCTGAATGTGATAGACTTGAGAAAGAGAAAAGTGTAAATCAGGGTGATAATGAGTATAAAAAATTAGTTGGTGCTGCGGATAAAAAATTCAATGAAAAAAATTATTTAAAAGCTAAAGAATATTACGAAAGAGCAGTTGGAATAAGAAGTACAGACCCTTACCCGAAAAAAAAGTTAGCTGAAATAGAAGATTTATTAAATCCAAAAGCGGTAACTAAAGTGGAAACTAAAGAAACTAATAATAGTGATTTAGGAAAATTGAAACTTGAACCTTTAGGAATTCCTTATTCAAAATCCATTACAGATGGAAAAGAAGAATTAAAGAAAGCTGAAATAGCGAGAGAAACAGCTAGAATTTTAGAATTGAAAAGTGGTATCAAGAATGTTGATGATAGAGCAGGTGAATTGAGTCTTGAAAAACAAAGTGAACATTTAGAAAATACTAAAAATGTTGATAACATCACTACGAATATTGAAAAAGAAAATTCAGATAAAAGTGTTGGTCATCAGGATGTTATTGAAGCAAATAAAAAAGTGAGTAACGAATTGGAGGATAGAAATACGCAATCTAATATTTTAGAAAATTCAGATCATATTCAAGCAAAAGATAAAATGAATACTTCCTCATTAGAAATGGATGCTGATAATGAAGATAAACTTAATGACTATCAATCGAAAGGCACAGAGATGAAAAAGTTAAATACATCTTACAATTCAAAAGAAACAATCGCTTTTGAAAAGTTTGAGGACAAAAATATATCATCTGAAAAGTCTATATTAAATGAAGAACAAAAAATAATTGATAAACAAATGGATGATAAGGCATCTAGAAAATTGGTAGAAGATTTAATTGAATCAACTATTAAATCTACCGTCCAAAAATCAGAAGATTTGACTACAAACGAAGGAAATGAAGTTTTAAATACTAAGAGTCAGATTCATGATGCTGAAAAAGTAATGGGTGAAAAAAATGAGAATGATATGGCTAATTCTAGTGAAATTTCTATAGATCTTCTTGAAATCAAACAAAAAGTACAGTCATCTAATGATCAGAGAGTTATAGATGCTACTGATAATGGTAATAATACATCCTCAGAGATTGTAAATTTAAATAAAATAATTTCCGAAGAAAATCAATTAAATGAAACTAATTTAAGAGAATCAACGGAATCTTTAAAAGAATCTAATAAGACTATATATGATAAGTCAAATGATGATTATAATAATGAAATGATTAAGTATTTAGCAAGTCAGAAAGGAGTAAAAGATAAATTAAATATATTAGAAGAATCTACTATTTCTTCAAATGATAAATTGATTTCTCATAATGAAGAGTTGAAAAGTATGACAGCTTCGGTATTTGATAAAAATAACGAAGATTCAGAAACTCAAAAAGAGAAACATTTAACTGCTCAGCAATCAATTCATGATAAAAAAGAAGATTTAAATTCGGATAAACTTATAGTTGCTAATTCATTAGGTAAAGAATATCCTGAAGGTGTTTCACAAGAATCTTTCACACAAAATGATGAGAATGGTTTAATGAAAGCTGTAATTACTCGTCGAATTGTTGTAGTAGGAGGAAAGGGGGATGTTTATATTAGAACTCAAACATTAAGTAACACAACCTTTTCAAAAAATGGAAATCCTTCACAAGAAAGAATTTGGCAAAAGGAAACACAGGGTTCAAACTTAGTAAGACATTATTAAAAGATATTAAATCATGAATGTACATTTTATAGCAATTGGTGGAAGCGCGATGCATAATTTAGCTATCGCGTTAAGTAGAAAAGGTAAAAATGTTACAGGATCCGATGATGAAATTTTTGAACCATCTAGAACTAGACTTGAAAATCAAGGAATATTACCAGAATCAATAGGCTGGAATTCTTCTTTAATTTCAGATAAAGTAAATGCTGTAATTCTTGGAATGCATGCTAGAGAAGATAATCCGGAACTTTTAAAAGCTAAAGAATTAAATTTACCTATATTCTCTTACCCTGAATATTTGTATGAACAAAGTAAAAATAAAATTCGAGTTGTTATTGGAGGTAGTCATGGTAAGACTACAATTACATCTATGATATTGCATGTAGTTAATGAATTAAAATTAAATGTTGACTATATGGTTGGTGCTCAATTAGAAGGGTATGATTGTATGGTTAGATTGACAGAAGATGCGCCTATAATGTTATTGGAAGGTGATGAGTATTTAAGTTCCCCAATCGATAGGAGACCAAAATTTCATCTATATAAACCTAATATTGCAATTCTAAGTGGTATTGCTTGGGATCATATAAATGTGTTTCCAACATTTGAAAACTACGTGGAGCAATTTGATGTATTTTGTCAGCAAATTGAATCGAATGGTACTTTGATATATAACACAGAGGATCTTGAAGTAAAAAAATTAGGTGAAAAATACTCTAGTTTAATAAAAACAATTGAGTATAATACTCCAAAATATGATGTTATTGAATCTGGTACAAGACTTTATTTCGAAGATAAGTCCTACGATTTACAGATTTTCGGAGGGCATAATTTACAAAATTTAATGGGAGCTATGCGTGTTGGTGAAGCAATTGGTATTAATCCACATGTATTTTTTGAAGCAGTAACGTCGTTTAAAGGAGCAGGGAAAAGATTACAAAAAATAGCAGAAATTAAAAACTTTACAATGTTTAAAGATTTTGCACACTCACCTTCTAAGTTATCGGCAACTACAAAAGCAGTAAAAGAACAATTTGAAAATAGAAAAGTTATTGCTTGTATGGAATTGCATACATTTTCATCTTTAAAAAAAGAGTTTTTACCTCATTATATAGGTGCTATGGATAAAGCTGATGAAGCAGTTGTATATTTTAGTCACGAAGTTGTAAAGCATAAAAAACTGGATCCTATTACAAAAGAAATGGTTTCAGAAGCATTTGGAGGAAACGTAAAAGTAATGACAGAAACAGAAGAGGTTTTAGATTATATCAAAGCGCATAATTGGAATGATTCTGTTTTATTAATGATGTCTTCCGGAAATTTTGACGGTATAAATTACGAAAAACTAGGAGAGGAAATTTCTTCTGAATTATAAATAAATAGTTTTGAAACTAAAAATCCCATGTAAAATTTTACACGGGATTTTTAATTTTGTATATTCTTTTCACTTTTTCCTAAAAACTATTTTTCTTAAAATAATAGAAATAAAAATACTGTTTAAAGCAGAATATAATAGCATTGCTGATAATGCCATAATTGCAGTTGATTTTGGATTAAAAGCACTTTGACTATTTTTAATTACGACTTTTGTAATTTGTTTTTCAGTCATTACTTCAAAATCAGGATTTGAATCTTTTAATTTTTTTAATTTAATAGGATCTTCCATCACCTTCTTTAATTCCATGGTACTTTCTGCAATTTTATGTTTCGTAAAATCTGCATCAATTTTTGAGTAATAGAAATAAATAAACACACTTACAATAATTGCATATGGTACTCCTGCGCTTAAACCATTTTTAATGTCTCTTAAAACATTTCCGTCTTCAGTATCTTTTCTTTTTTGAAGATATAAACCAATAGTTATTGCTAAAATCAATAAAAACATATTTATAAATAAGGATGGTTTTAAGGATTCTTCTGAAGAAATACCCATTCCAAAAATACTTAATTTGATAAGTATCCATCCAAATGCAAATAAAATTCCAATTTTTGTTGTAATGCGCATAATTTTAATGTTGAATTTTAGATGATTGATGTTGAATTAATTAATTAATCAAACATTCAATATCAATCATTTTAATAATTTTATATTTCGAATAGACGATTGAGTAGTTCTTTTTCCAAAGGAAAAAAACGTACCGAAATCATCTGTTCATAGAAACTAAAAATTCTTCATTAGAAATTGTAGATTCCATATTGTTTTTCAAGAATTCCATAGCTTCAACTGGATTCATGTCTGAAATAAATTTTCGTAGAACCCAGATTCGTTGCAATATATCTTTTCCTAATAATAAATCATCTCTTCTTGTTCCTGAAGCAATTAAATCAATTGCAGGGAAAATTCGTCTATTTGCAATTTTACGATCTAATTGTAACTCCATGTTACCCGTTCCTTTGAACTCTTCGAAGAT
>CALPSU020000079.1 GCA_943326315.2 Chryseobacterium gleum | reverse complement strand
GTATGCTTGAAGTTCTATATCAATTCCTAAATTCATATTAGGACCTTGCTTTGCAATTGTATCGTATTTACCTTCCATATAAGATTCAACGTCATTGTTCAACGCTGAAGTCACGATATATCGAATGCCTTTTTGGCCTCTTAAATCTTTTTCATAATACCTTTCTATACCAGCTCGACCCATATTGTCTCCAGCTTTATAAAAAGGATCGGCCTCAATTTCTTCACGATATACCTCCGATAAATATCCGAAAATGTTTGCACCGTTAGCATATGTATAACTTCTCATACTGGTTACCTCTTCATAAAATCCTGGAAATTCTTCGAGATGCGCTGCAATATTTGCAATTTCATCCAATGTCATTTCTTTGATAAATGGATATGGTCTAACTTTTTGATAATTAGAAGTCGTTTTACCGGTGTGACGATTTTTATATCTTCCTTCGCCTTTTACAATTTCTTTAAACCTATTTTTAACTTTTTGCTCGGTCCATCCTATTAATTTTGCAAAGGCTGCAGTATCCAAATCTTTAATGTTAGCCTCGATCATCATTAAGTTGTAATACGTACGATTAGAAACTATTTTTTTACCATTTCTATCATATACTGCACCCCTTGGAGGACTTATCTCTTTTCTCTTTTCTGCAATTTGTTGTGCCCTTAACGCCCAACTATCATCAATTACTTGCATGTAAAACAAGCGTGATGTGTAGATAAATCCTACAACAATAATAAAAGAAATAATTACATACTTACGCGTATCGAAATTCATCGTTCTTTTGGCTTATTTACAAAGATAACTTGTAAAAAGATACAAAGTAAAAAAGAAAGAGGAACACTTAAAATTGTTTTTTGAAGAATTAACGAAATTTCATTCATGCTAAACATTTCTAGTGTAAAAAACCATAAGTGATGAATAAAAAGTAATAGTCCAAAAACAGATATAAACCATCTTTGCCCCATTTCAAAGAAGGAAGCCTCTTTTATAGAATCATATCCTTCACGTGGTGCAAACATATTGAAAACGATAGGTCTTAAATATGCAAACAATAATAAGGAGGAAGTATGTAATCCATACGTATCTGAAATTGAGTCAATGCTTAACCCCATAACAAATGCAAGAATTAATAAGATTAAGATATTTGTTTCAAATGGAAGCAACATTAAAAATAAAGGATAAATCATAATTTGTATATTCATTCCTATTTCTAGTTGGTTAAACACTAAGGATTGAATAAGTACAAAAAGTACAAAACGTATGATTTGAGTAATGATTAATTTCATTCGACTTTATCTTCAGGTATTTTACTTTCTAAATTTTCTTGCTCTTTTCTAAGTAAATTTTTCACAACGTAAACGTTTTGAATTTCTCTATAATTTTCAGAGTAAATCAATGTAACATCCCACAATGGTTTACCTTCTATTCCAGTTAATTTCTCAATATTGCCTACCATTAATCCTCTAGGGAATATTCCAGAACCACCTCTTGTTACAATTTTAGCTCCTTTTTTAATTTTCATATCGTTAGAAATACCACTTATAGATCCTCTTTTCGGATCTCTTCCGTCCCATTTCAATAATCCAAAAGCTCCTGAGGATTCAATTATCACATCAACATTAATTCCTTCGGTAAGAACAGATTTAACAACTGAATAATGATCACTTACACTGTGTATTACTCCAACAATTCCTTTATCAGAAAAGACACCCATCCCTCTTTTAATCCCTTGTTTCTTGCCAATATTTAAAGTGAAAAAATTATTTCGTTTATTACAAGAAGAATTAATAATTATTCCAGGAATATATTCATATTCTTGTTGGTACAAAGAGTCTTTAATTTTAACAAGCTTACTATCAATTCGAATAAAGCTAGATTCTATTTTTCTTCGTAAACGAATATTCTCTTCTTGCAATCTCTTATTGTTTTTACCTAAATTCCAATATTTTGTAAGGCTATTTTTACCCTCTAAAATAGTTGAAGAAAGAGCAGATGTACTAGAAATATATTGTGAACGAGGAAAACTTAAAGACGTAAAGTATGTTGAAAGCGCAAATATTTGTAACAATACAAACAACATGAAAATTCTGAAACGTCTAAAAAAAGCAATTAAATTATGCATTTTCGAAAAAAAAAGAAAGTCCTGACAACATTTGTGTCAGGGTTATAAATTAATCTCTTATCAAGAATTGGTAACGATCGATGTTTTTCAACGCGATACTTGTTCCACGTGCAACAGCTCTCAAAGGATCTTCTGCAATGTGTACAGGTAATTTTGTTTTAGCTGAAATACGACTATCTAAACCTCTCAACATCGAACCACCACCAGCTAAATAAATTCCAGTTTTGAAAATATCAGCTGAAAGTTCAGGAGGAGTCATTTCTAAGGCACTATGAATAGCTTCCTCTATTTTACAAATAGTTTTATCTAAAGCGTATGCAATTTCAGAATATGTAACGATGATTTCTTTTGGAATACCAGTCATTAAATCTCTTCCGTGTACAGCTAAATCTTCTGGTGGAAAATCTAATTCAGGGATAGCAGAACCAACTTGAATTTTAATTTGTTCCGCTGTACGCTCACCAACTAAAATGTTGTGTTGACGACGCATATACTCTTCAATATCTGATGTGAAATCATCTCCAGCAATACGGATAGATTTATCACAAACGATACCTCCTAAAGCAATTACAGCAATTTCAGAAGTACCACCACCTATATCAATGATCATATTTCCCATTGGCTCTTCAACATCGATACCGATACCTAAAGCAGCTGCCATTGGTTCATGAATAAGGTAAACTTCTTTTGCACCAGCATGTTCTGCTGAGTCACGAACGGCACGTTTTTCAACTTCCGTAATCCCAGAAGGGATACAAATTACCATTCTTAATGCAGGATTAAAAATTCTTTTACCAGGATTGATCATTTTGATCATTCCACGAATCATTTGCTCAGCACATTGGAAATCAGCAATAACCCCATCTCTCAATGGACGAACTGTTTCAATTAACTTGTGAGTTTTACCGTGCATTTGTTGTGCTTTCTTTCCGATAGCAACAATTTTACCAGTTTGAATATCACGTGCAACAATCGAAGGTTCATCAACCACAACTTTATCATTCATGATGATTAATGTGTTTGCTGTTCCTAAATCAATTGCAATTTCCTGTGTTAAAAAGCTAAATAATCCCATTTTTGGCTCTGTACTTTATATCGTATAATACTTTTCAATTCTTCATAAAAATAGGGTTTTGAAATCTATTTTCTACGAAAATAATAAATTAATGTTTAAAATGTCTATTTCCTGTAAAAACCATTGACATTTCATTTGCATTGCAGTAGTCAATAGACAATGCATCTTTGATTGATCCACCTGGTTGAATTACGGCGTTAACTCCAGCTTTCTTTGCTATTTCAACACAATCTGGGAAAGGAAAAAATGCATCGGAAGACATAACAGCACCTTTCAAATCAAATCCAAAAGATTTTGCTTTATCTATTGCTTGAACTAAAGCATCTACTCGAGAAGTTTGTCCTGTTCCACAAGAAATTAATTGGTTGTTTTTTGCAAAAACAATTGTGTTTGATTTTACATGTTTCACCAATTTATTAGCAAACAATAAATCTTTAATTTCAGTTTCTGTTGGTTTTAGCGTTGTTTTGCATTCAAGATCCGCTTCTGTTTCAGTAATTAAATCTTTATCTTGCTCTAAAACACCATTCAAAATAGTTCTGAATTGTCGTTTTGGTAACTCAATATTTTTTTGAACCAATATAATCCTGTTCTTTTTGCTTTTTAATAATTCTAAAGCTTCTGCATTATAAGAAGGTGCAATTACAACTTCACAAAATAATTCGTTTACTTCAACGGCTGTTTCTAAATCGATTTCTTTGTTGGCAATTAAAATTCCTCCAAAAGCACTTACAGGATCTGTCGCTAACGTATCAATATATGCTTGTTTCAATGTTGGACGAACAGCTAATCCACATGGATTGTTGTGTTTTAAAATAGCGAATGCAGGATCTCCATTTTTAAATTCCCCCATTAAATTTACAGCTGCATCTACATCTAATAAATTATTGTAAGACAATTCTTTACCGTGTAATTTATCGAAAATTGAATTTAAATCACCATGAAAAATTCCTTTTTGATGAGGGTTTTCACCGTATCTTAAAACTTCAGATTTTTGAATACTTTGTTTGAATATTTCTTTTTCTCCTTGATTGAAATAATTAAAAATATGTGTGTCGTAATGAGATGAAACATTGAAAGCATCACGTGCAAAATCTCTTCTTTCTGCTAATGTTGTTGTTCCTTTAGAAGCTTGTAAAATATCTAAAAATGATGCATATTGTTCTTGACTAGAAAGAATAACTACATCTTGGTGATTTTTTGCAGCAGCACGAATTAAAGAAATTCCACCGATATCTATTTTTTCTATTATTGCTTCGTGGGAAGCTCCCGAAGCTACAGTTGCTTCGAATGGATATAAATCAACGATTACTAAATCTATTTCAGGAATTTCAAATTCTGCTATTTGATCTTGATCTTCTTGTAGATCTCGTCTATTCAAAATACCGCCAAAAATTTTTGGGTGCAATGTTTTAACTCGACCTCCTAAAATAGAAGGATAAGAAGTTAAATCTTCTACTCTTTCAACTGGAATTCCTAATTCTTCGATAAAAGCTTGAGTTCCACCAGTAGAATATAGAGTTACTTTATTAGCGTGTAATTCACGAATAATTGGCTCTAAACCAGTTTTGTCGAATACAGAAATTAATGCTGCGGAGATTTTTTTTGATATGCTCATTTTTGACTTTATAATAAGCTACAAAATTAGGTTAAATTTCTTAGAAACCGCCTATATTTTATGGATTTCAAAAAATAAAGGGTTGAACTTTTGAACAACCCTTTAAAGAATCTGAATTTTTAATTTTATATTTTTAAAATACGTTTTATTATTATTGAATCTTTCGAATTTATTTTAATTTGGTAAACTCCTTTTGTTAATTCACCTACTTCTAAATTAATAATAGATTCTGTTGAGTGTGATGATATATTAATTGTTTTCCCTGCTATATCGATAATTTCTATGGTCACTTTTTGATTAACTAGATTAGTTAAATCCAAATTTAATTTATCAGAAGTTGGATTTGGAAAAATTATAATTTCATTATTAGTTTCTAACTCTTTTATTCCTGCACCTGAACAAGGATTTGCTGATCCATTTAACACTAAAATACCTGAATTTAATGGGTCTAAATACGTAGCAAGTTTTTTGGCAGGAGTTGATCCATTACTTTTCCAATGAAAAGAAACTTTCCCATATTCATCGTGAGCCGTTAAAGCATCGCAATATGTTGCACCTCCAGTTAGTGTACCAATAATTCTAGAAGATCCATTGTTATATGTAAAAAGCGGCGAACCAGATGATCCCTCTTCTGTAATTCCATATCCATTTGTAGTTCCAGACCAACCTAGATCCCAATGAGTATTTTGTACTTGTCCCCCAAAACTTGAAGAAGTAGGTGCAACAGTATAGGTAGATATTTTTTTAATATCACCAGATGGATGATGAATTCCAACTCCACCAGATGAGGGAGTATTATTTGCATCCCATCCATTCCAATAAGCATTTATTGCAGTAGATCTTAATGTATTAATTGTAGCTGTTTCATTAGCAACAGTTCCAAGATGTAATAATAAAAAATCGGAACCTGAATCTCCTCCATTATCATCTGAATCCGATAAACGAATACAACTATTTACATAATGACTAAATAATGTTCCTACTGAAGTAGGATTTGTACAGCTAATAGCTTCATATCTAAAATAAAATTTCCAAAGTAGCATGTCACTTGCTGTAGTAGAAACTCCACAATGAAGAGCCGTTAAAAACAATGGTTTACAATCGTTTGCTAAATTATTCACTAAAGAGCCAGAGCAATATCCAGCTGTTTGACCTTCAACAATATACACTAAAGCAATTCCTCTTTTCTCTTCCTGGTAATCATTTCCTTCTATACAATTAACATTTACTTCACAAGGTGAAGATTCATTAATTTTTTCTTTCCCTTTATTTCCGGTTGAACGATAATTATAAAAAACACGATCTAAATTTAATTCAGATTGTGGTTCGTTTGGTTTATCAATTAGTGTTAAGACTAATTCATCGCCATAACATAAAGCGACATTTTGTTGAAAATCTTCTAATAGATCTTCTTGAGTATGAATTTTGGATACTTTTTCACCAGTTTTTGTTTGAACCCAAAAAGATGAATTTCTAGAAAGTTTAAAAGTGTTAAATATGAAGCTTAGTGCTTCGGCACCAGGATTTTGTATAATTAATTGCCATTTTTTTTCTCCCGTTGAAAGAGTTGTCCAAACACCAGAATTCGTTGTGTTTAAGTTTGTATACGTTGCTATTCCCACTCTATACAGTGTTCCTTTTTTTCCTGCTAAAGCATCTTCCTTCTTAATTTGCTCCATGTTAGGTGTTGGAATAAAATGTGTTGGAATATTTTTTAAAACTTCGGTAAGTTCTGGTTGTGTTGAAATTTTTGAAAGTGTTAGTGCTTTAGTTGAAAAAGTTAAAAATAACATTACAACTCCTAAGGAGAATATAGTTTTTTTCATAGTTTGATATTTATAGTTATATAACTTCATTTTGAAGCATTCCAAATATATAATATTTATTCAATAAAAAATAAATCTATTCTACTTGATTTAATAAAGGGGGTTAAATTCTAAATGATTCTAAAAGTATTTTATTATGTTTTTTTAAATATTCGATTAGCTCTTATTATTTGAGGAATTTATTTTAAACTTTGTTTTTTAGTAAATAAGTAATTATATAGGCGACTCTTTCGTTGAAACAAAAGCACTAATAAATCTTTTGTTAACTTTAGATTCAAAATAAATACACAATGCAAAAAATCTGTTTAATTGAGGATGAAAAGAGTCTTTCTGAAATGATTCGATTGAATCTGGAAATGGATGGCTTTCAGGTCGATGTTTATGACAATGGGCAAACGGCAAAAAACGATATTTCTAAAATTGGAGGGTATGATTTGGTAATTTTAGACGTGATGCTTCCACAGGTTAGTGGATTGGAATTGTGTGTTGAAATCAGAAAAACATCTAAAACACCTATTTTATTTTTATCTGCTAAAGGCACCACGAGTGATCGTATTGCAGGTTTGAAATTAGGAGCAAACGATTATCTCCCGAAACCTTTTGATTTAGAAGAGCTTCTATTAAGAGTTCAAATATTACTTCAAAAAAATGAAGCTTTAACATTAGAAAGTTTAACAATTGGATCTAAAACAGTAAGTTTTATTACGTATGAAATAACGGATTCTACTTCTGACAAAATTGAAATTCTTTCCAAAAAAGAAATTGAGTTATTAAAATTGTTTTCAGAAAAAACTGGGACAGTAGTTTCAAGAGATGAAATATTAGATAAAATTTGGCCCGACCAATTTCCAACTTCTCGAACGATAGATAATTATATTCTTTCCTTTCGTAAAACATTTGAAAAAGATCCTAAAAATCCAATGCATTTTCATTCAATTCGTGGAGTAGGCTATAAATTTAATTTTTGAAATGTTACCTTTGTTGAATCTATGAAAGACATTAAAAAACAAGAGCGATACGATAAAGCATATTTAAGAATGGCTAAAACTTGGGCCAGTCTTTCTCATTGTAATAGAAAGCAAGTAGGTGCAATTATTGTGAAAAATGGAATGATTATTTCTGATGGTTTTAACGGTACTCCAGCTGGTTTTGATAATTGTTGTGAAACGGAAGCAGGTGAAACACATTGGTATGTGCTTCATGCAGAGGCAAATGCGATTTTAAAAGTAGCTAAATCTACAAATGATTGTAATGGTGCGACACTTTACCAAACGTTGTCTCCTTGTAAAGATTGCAGTAAATTAATTCTGCAAGCAGGAATAAAGAAAGTTGTTTTTATTAATAATTACAAAGATACTTCAGGGATAGATTTTTTAAAAAGCTCAGGTATAGAAACCGTTCATATTGAAAACATAGATGATGGAGAATAAAAAAAATAGTTACTTATTGCCTTTATTGTTTGCAGGATTTCTTGCAGTTGGTTTATTACTTGGTAATTTTTTCACTAAACGTATGTTTTACGGAGGAATGGCAGAAACAAACGGAGGTCAGAAATACCAGAAATTGCAAGATATTATTGATATTCTAGATAATAAGTATGTCGACACATTAAATGGAGATAAATTATTTGAAGAAACAATTGGAGATATGCTTCATAAACTGGATCCCCATAGTAATTACATTCCGGCTCGTGAGTTAAAATTGATGACAGAATCTATTGAAGGAAAATTTGGAGGAATTGGAGTTCGATTTTTTGTTATAAGAGATACAATTTGTGTTACCAATGTAATTCCAAATTCTCCTTCTGAAAGAGCAGGTATTAAACCTGGCGATAAGATTATAAAAATTGAAAATAAACTTGTTGCGAGTAAGAAAATAAAAAATGAGAAAATAATGTCGATGTTGAAAGGACAAGAAAACACGTCTGTTAAAGTTCAACTCTATAGAAATGGTAAATTTTTGAATAAACAAATAATTAGAGGATCTATTCCAATTTCTTCAATTGTTTGTGCAAATATGATTAGTCCAAGTTTAGGCTATATAAAAATTGAACAATTTTCTGTTGGAACAGCAGATGAATTTAAACAAGCTGCTGCTTTATTGAAAGCTAAAGGGATGAAAAAATTAATTCTAGATCTTCGTAATAATGGAGGTGGAGTTTTAAGAAGTGCAACGGATATTGTGGATGAATTTTTACCAGGAAATCTCCCAATTGTAAAAACCATAGGTGAACATTCAGGTAGTTTTACATATAGATCCACAGGAGGCGGTCTTTTAGAATCTACTAAAGTGGCGGTCTTAATTAATGCAAATTCTGCCTCAGCAAGTGAAATTGTTGCAGGTGCCTTACAAGATAACGACAGAGGAACTATTATTGGGAGAAGATCTTTCGGTAAGGGATTGGTTCAAGAAGATTTACAATTGAGAGATGGGAGTAACTTACGCTTAACGATTGCTCGTTATTATACTCCTACAGGAAGATGTATACAAAAACCATATACAGGAAGTATGGAAGAATATTACCAAGATCAAATGGATCGTTATGATAATGGAGAACTCTATAAACCAGATACATCCATTTTTGTAGATTCATTAAAATTTAAAACTCCAAAAGGAAAGATAGTTTATGGAGGGGGTGGAATAATGCCAGATATTTTTGTTCCTTTTGATTCTTCTGGAATGAGTTTTTATTACACCGAATTACGATATTCAGCTGCTTTTCAAAGTTTTGCATTTGATTTTGTTTCCGACAAACGAACAAAGTGGAATTCACCAGAAGAATTCAATAAATCGTTTAATGTGACGGATGATGTACTTTCAAAATTTGTAAAATATGCAGAAATTAACGATCATGTTTTAGTAAATAAATCTGAATTTTCACGAAGCAAAAAATTAATCTCTCAAACCCTAAAAGCTGAAATTGCAAGACAATTATGGGTTGAGCAAGGATTTATTGAAGTAATGAATGCATTCGATTCTGAAGT
>CALPSU020000078.1 GCA_943326315.2 Chryseobacterium gleum | reverse complement strand
GTAAAAGATAGAATTTGTTGTTTTGGAGAAATAAAAAATCACCAAATGATTTTAAATCAATAATATGGTTTAATTGCAGAAAAACAATGGTTTTGGTTGTCAGAACAATATTCGTATTTAAAATTACATGCATTTGTCATTATGCCAAATCATATTCATGGTATAATTGAAATTAAACGGGATAATCAAAAAATAAAATCATTATCCGAATTAATGGGAGCATACAAAACCACATCATCCAAACAAATCCATTTGTCAGGTAATGTATCATTTAATTGGCAAAGTTCGTTTCACGATCATGTAATTAGACACGAACAGGCATTTGAACGAATTTCAAATTACATAATTAATAATCCGATGAAATGGAAAGATGATAGGTTTTGTGAAATATGAACAGCATAAAAAAAACGGTTATCAAATATTTTGATAACCGTTTTTAATTTATAAAACAAAGCGTTCTAAATTAAAATTTAGCACTCTAAAATCTCTTTCTTAGAAAAATTCTTGGAAACGATTAAATCTTTTGTTGGGTGTCCCCAAGAATAGAATCCTTCTCCAGATTTAACACCTTTTTTACCCGCAACCACCATGTTAACTAATAAAGGACATGGTGCGTATTTAGGATTTCCAAAGCCATTGTGAAGAACTTCTAGGATTGCTAGACAAACATCTAATCCAATGAAATCAGCCAATTGTAAAGGTCCCATAGGGTGAGCCATTCCCAATTTCATAACTGTATCAATTTCTTCAACACCGGCAACACCTTCATAAAGCGTATATATTGCTTCATTAATCATTGGCATTAAAATTCTATTTGCTACAAAACCAGGGTAATCATTTACTTCAACAGGAACTTTATTCAATTTTCTTGAAAGTTCCATTATAGTATTAGTTACGTCATCTGCTGTAGAATAACCACGAATGATTTCAACTAATTTCATCAATGGTACAGGATTCATAAAATGCATTCCGATTACCTTATCTGGACGTGATGTCACAGATGCAATTTTTGTAATTGAAATAGAGGATGTGTTTGAGGCTAAAATCACATTAGAATCAGTAAATTTATCTAGATCTGCAAATATTTTTAATTTCAAATCAATATTTTCTGTTGCAGCTTCAACAACTAATTCAACATTTTTAACTCCTTCTTGTATTGAGGTGAAAGGAGTTATATTAGCAAGCGTATCTAATTTTTGTTTTTCTGTAATCGTTTCTTTAGAAACTTGACGGTCTAAATTTTTAGAAATTGTAGATATTCCTTTGTTTAAAGAATCTAGGGAAAGGTCAATTAAAGAAACTTTGTATCCGAATTGAGCAAAGGTATGGGCAATTCCATTTCCCATTGTCCCTGCTCCTATAACTGCAACATTTTTCATAGTTTAAATTTTGTTCTACAAATATACATTTATATTCTTTTGAAGTTGTGAATTTTTGAACAGATGAATGGGGTTTTAGTTTAGTAGTTATTATATAATTCATTTTTATCGATCATATAAATCATTATTTAACCAATTTTTTGTAATATTTTTTATTTTTTTTAATTGGTTTAAATTATTGATTTACAATTGTTAAAACCTTTTATTCTATTAAATCTATAGATTTTGTATTATTTTTATGTCAAAAAGTTTTTTTAATCTGAAATGTATCCATAGATTTGCCCCACGAAATAATAAAAAAGTATATATAATATGCAAAGTTTTTTATCAGAATTAGAAAATCCAATTGTTCAGCAAGATATTATTGATTTAGGTCAACGTATTGAAGCATTTAAAAACGGTACATTACACGAAGATAAATTCAGGGCTATTCGTTTGGCTAGGGGAGTTTATGGACAGCGTCAGCAAGGTGTTCAAATGATTCGTATCAAATTGCCTTTTGGTAAAGTTACTGCTAAACAATTAATTCGTATTTCTGATGTAAGTGATGAATATAGTACTGGTCATTTGCATATTACAACGCGTCAAGATATTCAGATTCATTATGTAAGTTTGGATAGAACTCCAGAATTGTGGGCTGATTTAGAAAAAGACGATGTTACATTAAGAGAAGCATGTGGAAACACGGTAAGAAATGTAACTGCAAGCTCAAAAGCGGGGATTGATGCGAATGAACCTTTTGATGTTTCACCTTATGCCGATTTGGTTTTTCGATATTTCTTACGAAAACCTTTCGGACAAGAATTAGGTCGTAAGATTAAAATTTCCTTCAGTTCAAGTGATGCTGATGATGTATATTCTTTTATTCATGATTTTGGGTTTATACCAAAAATAGAAGTTAAAGAAGGTGTTGAAATTAGAGGTTTTAAAGTTTTAGTTGGGGGTGGATTAGGAGCTCAGCCTTTTTTAGCAAAAGTCGCGCATGAGTTTTTGGCTGAGTCTGATTTAATTCCATTTTTAGAAGCTTCGATTAGAGTATTTGATCGTCACGGAGAAAGAAATTCTAGAGCAAAAGCAAGGATTAAATATTTAATTTCAAAAATAGGAATAGAAGAATTTATCAACTTGACGAATATTGAGAGAAAAGCAATTCAATATGATCAAGAAGTAGATTTTAAATTATACGATCAACAAGCGGAATTCAATACTCCATTGGAAACGATTCAAACGAAAGAAGAATTACTTAAAGTTTCAAATGATGTAAATTACAATGAGTGGTTGAAAACGAATATTATAGAACAAAAACAAAAAGGATATTTTGCTGCGTTTGTAAAAGTGTTAATTGGAAATTTTGATACAAAACAAGCTAGAAAATTAAGTGAAATTGTATTAAAATATGCTGCGGATGATATTCGTTTTACGATTGATCAAAGTTTGTTGTTGAAATTTATTAAAGCGGAAAATTTAGAAACTCTTTACAATGAATTGAAAGCAATTAATTTAGCTGCTAGTGGGTTTAATAGTGTAGCCGATGTAACAGCTTGTCCAGGAACTGATACATGTAATTTAGGCATTTCTGATTCTACAAATGTTGCAAAAGTTATTGAAAGTGTTGTTAGAGATGAGTATCCTGAATTGATTTATAATCAAGAAATTAAAATTAAAATTAGTGGATGTATGAATTCATGTGGTCAGCATGGTTTAGCTCATATCGGTTTTCATGGAAGTTCTCAAAAAGTAAACGGTTTAACAATGCCAGCTTTACAAGTTTTATTGGGCGGTGGTCGTTTAGGAAATGGAGTTGGAAGAGTTGCTGAAAAAGTAATTAAAGTTCCAAGTAAAAGAGTTTTAAATGTTATTCGTTATTTATTTGATGACTATATTGGAAATCAAGTAGATGAAGAGTTGTTTAATGAATACTACGACAGAAAAGGGAATAAATATTTCTATGATTTATTAAAACCATTGGCAGATACAACAACATTAAAACCAGAAGATTATATTGATTGGGGACATGAAGAGCAATTTAATATTGCAATTGGTGTAGGTGAATGTGCTGGTGTGATGATTGATTTAGTTGCTACTTTAATTTATGACGCAGAAGAGAAGTTAGATGCAGCTTTTACTTCGATTGCAGAAAATAGATATGCAGATGCTATTTACCACACTTATTCATCTGGTATACATACTGCTAAAGCATTATTACTTGATCAAAAGGTTCATTGTAATACACAATCTGGTATCATCGCTGATTTTGATAAACATTTGGATAAATTTCATTCTTTAAATATATCGAATTTCACGGAATTTATTTTGCAAATAAATAAATATAAGCCATCTAAATATTTTGCATCATCGTATTATTCACAAGTAAAATCGTTTGTGGATAAGGCAAAAGAATTTCGAATGTGATTGGGGATATTTATTGTTCCCCCCCCAATAATAATAGTCGTAGATAAATTGCACTGTAATGTATTATCCATAATTATAAAAAATGAAATTAATAAAGATGCATAATCATGCGTCTAAACAAAAATCGAAAGAAAATGAAAATATTAGAAAATAAACCAAAAATAACATTAGTAGGTGCTGGACCAGGAGATATTGAACTTATCACCCTCAAAGGAATCAATGCAATAAAATCAGCAGATGTCATTTTATATGATGCATTAGTAAATGAAGAATTGTTAGATTTCGCTCCAAATGCTATTAAAATATTTGTAGGAAAACGTAAAGGATTCAAAGCTTTTTCTCAAGAAGAAATAAATCAGTTAATTGTTGATCAAGCCTTTTTGTATGGGCACGTAGTACGATTGAAAGGTGGAGATTCATTTGTCTTTGGAAGAGGTTATGAGGAAATTCTTCACGCTGAAGCGTTCAATATTCCAACTTCAGTTGTGCCAGGAATTTCAAGCTCAATTTCTGTACCGGCATTGGCGGGAATACCAGTGACACATAGAGGAGTTAGTAACAGTTTTTTCGTTTTAACAGGAACATTATCAGATGGTAGTATTAATCCAGAAATTGAAATCGCGGCTCAATCTTCTGCTACGGTTGTCATCTTGATGGGTTTATCGAAATTACAAGAAATCACAGAAGTCTATAAAAGACAAGGGAAAAGTGATGAGGCAGTTGCTGTAATTAGTAATGGTTCTCTTTCAAATCAAATTTCAGTGGTAGGTACAATTGATACAATAGCAGAAAATACAATTAATATTCCGGCGCCAGGAGTAATTGTAATCGGACCTGTTGTAGAATTATCAAATGTTTGGAAAGATAAAGAGTATTTATTTGATCTTTTGAAATTCTAAAATTCATTAAAATGTTCTTAGTTGAAGCACCTTATTTTTCATCCTTTTTGTGTTGAATTGGATGAATTATTGAAGAATAAATAGTTTAAAAATTAAAAAAAAATGATTAAAAATGAGAAAAAAAATAAAAATATTATTAGCGTTTATAACAGTCATTTCCCTTCAGAGTGTGTTCTCTCAAAATGGATTGATTCAGTTAACAGGTAAATTACACGATAAATACAATGGTGAGCCATTAGTTGGTGCAAAGGTTAAATTAAAAGATACTGATAACGAAACAGTAACAGATGTAGAAGGAAAGTTTATTTTGAAAATTGCAAATAAATATCCTTTTACTTTAACAGTGAATTATCAAGGTTACGAAAATGAACAGTTTGTAGTTGAAAATGAGCAATCTAAATTGAATTTTCAACTAGAGCCTCAAGTAATCGTTTCTAATGAGGTCGTTGTTTCTGCTTCTCGGATTAGTGAAAATATTCTAAAGTCTCCAGTAGCAATCGATAAATTAGACATCATTGCGATAAGAGAAACGCCGGCACCAAGTTATTACGATGCTTTGGAAAATGTGAAAGGTGTTCAATTGACAACTTCAAGTTTAAACTTTAAAGTTCCAAATACAAGAGGATTCAATTCTCCAAACAACTTTAGATTTATGCAATTAGTGGATGGAGTGGATATTCAAGCACCAACATTAGGAGCTTCAATTGGAAGTACGATGGGACCAAATGAATTGGATATTAAAAGTGTTGAAATTATACCAGGATCATCTTCAGCACTATACGGAATTAACTCTTTAAATGGATTAGCTAATTTACAAACAAAAGATCCATATTTAAATCAAGGTGCAAGTATTTACCAAAGAACAGGTGTTAACCATGTTGATAATAAGGATCATGGTGCAAGTTTTTTAAGTGAGTCTGCGTTTAGAGTTGCCGGAACAATTGATTCTAGTCAAAGAATTGCTTATAAGGTAAATGGATCTTATTTTCAAGGAGTGGATTGGGTTTCTTCAAGTCAAGTAGATCAGAATCAATCTGGATTATCTACTTCTAATACAAGTTCTTTGTTTGCTTCTCCAGAGAGTAATCCTGCATATGACGCATGGAATAAATATGGTGATGAGAGTAATAACAAGGTTACAGTTAATTTACCAACTGGTGTGACCTTAAATAATGACGGTAAAACAAAAACAGAATTGGTTAGAAGAACTGGATATTGGGAGAAGGATTTAGTGAATCCAAAAGTAACAACGACAAAATTTGATGCAGGGCTATTTTATAAATTTAAAAATGGTTCAAAAATAAACTACACATACAGAGTTGGAGCTATTGATGGCGTATTTCAAAGAGGAAATAAAATTCAGTTAAATAATGTTTTATTACAAAGTCATGCGTTAGAGTTTAAAGGAAAAAAATTAACGGTAAAAGCATATTCGAATTCGGAAACTACCGGTAATTCATATAATTTAAAACCGATGGCTGATAATTTAGATTTAACTTTTAAAGATAATACGAAATGGAAAGCAGATTATCAAACTGCTTTAGCTTCAGCTTATGCTTCAAACGGTCATGATTTAGTTGCAGCAAACACTGCTGCAAGAGCTGCTGCCGATGCGGGAAGACCAGCGCCAGGATCAGATGCTTTTAATGATGCAAAATCTACTATTAGAGAAATCAACAATTGGGATCACCCTTCAATATATTCTTACGTTAAAAAACAAGATCCAACAAATACGACAGGAGGAGCTAAATTGTATCAAAATAGTAGGTTATACCATGCTGAAGTACAGTATGATTTGTCATCTTTAGTAAAAGACTTTGTGAAAGTACAAATAGGAGGTGATGGAAGAGTTTACGATGTGATTCCAGATGGAAATAACTTTGTAGATTTCACAAAAAGTATAGCAACTAGAAATCAAACTGGTGGAAAAGATGTTTCCTATTCTAAATTTGGCGGCTTCTTACAAGCTAGCAAAGAGTTATTTAACGAGAAATTAAAAGTAGTTGGATCTATTCGCTACGATAAAAATTTAGCTTTTGATGGAAAATGGAACCCGCGTTTAGCATTGGTTTATTCTCCAGTTAAAAATCAAACAATTCGTTTGTCTGCTCAAAATGGATATCGTTTTCCAGCATTGTTTGAAGCTTTATCTTATGTAAATAATGGTGGTGTAAGACGTGTAGGTGGTTTATCTCAAGTAAATGACAGTTTGAATTTCTTACAAAATTCATATACTCAAGCTTCTGTTGATGCTTTTGTTAAAGCGGTAGGAAGTGATAAAACAGATGCTAATATTGAAGCGAAAAGAAGTTTGCTAGTTGCTGCTAAGATTCAAAACATGCAACCAGAAAGAGTTCAAGCGTTAGATTTTGGTTATAAAGCAATTTTATTCAATAACAAATTTGTTGTTGATGCTGATTTCTACTACAATCAATATACTAATTTCTTAGGGCAAATTGAAGTTGCTGTGCCTACTACAAGTACAAGTAATATAACATTGCAAGATCAAATTGGTACTTTGGCATCTGCTAAAGATGTATTAAATACACCAACAAAATATAGAGTTTATGCAAATTCTACGAATACTTTTAATGGTTATGGATCAGCAATTCGTTTGAGCTATAACTTCTTTAAAAAATATTCAATCTCTACTAATTTTAACTATAATGATTTCCAAGCGAAAAACACAACAGATGTTTTTGGAGCGAAAAGTAATACATTTACTGGTTTTAACACCCCGAAATATTCAGTAAATGTTCAGTTTGGTAACCGTGAGTTATTTAAAAACTTCGGATTCAATATAGTTTGGAAATGGCAAGATGCTTACGACTGGAATAGTCCTTTAGCGAATGGTAGAGTAGCAGCTCTTAATAACTTTGATGCTCAGATTTCTTACAAAATAGAGAAATTAAGTACTCAAGTAAAATTAGGAGGAACTAATATCTTCAACCAACGTTATGTTCAATATGCTGCAGGGCCAACAATTGGAGCACTTTATTATTTAAGTCTTACTTTTGATGCACCTTTTAAAGGTAAAAAATAAATGAGATTTAATACAAATATTATTAACTTAATCTCCCGATTTAATCGGGAGATTTCGTAATTAGCATGAAATAGTAAGCATGAAAAAAAGTATAATTGTTTTTTCTTTGATTTTTTCAAGATTAGTTTTTTCGCAGGAAGAACAAAAAGCAAGTTTCAATATTGAAGGACAGATCGCTTTTACAACGGATGGTATTGGACTTTTTACAAATATGGGAGGTCCAAATTTAAAATTTAATTTTTCTAAGTTTAGCCTAGCAATTAATATGATGCCTTCTCTTCGATTTCAAGAAGATAAAGTGAAAAGTTTTGTAACGCCAATGTTAGGAGTTGGACCTCAAATTTATTTTTTAAAAGATAAAAGATTTGTTTTAAGTTTCCCGGCCTATTATAATACAAATACTAATAAATGGACATATACAGCAGGTGTTGCATATGTACTATCAAAAAAGAAAAAATAGAATATCTATGACATCTATAGTGAAAGAAAAAAATGAGTTATTTCCAGTCTTTTTAAAGCTGAATGATTTAGCTGTATTGATTATAGGTGGTGGAAAAGTTGCGTTAGAAAAATTGTCTGCAGTTTTGTCTAATTCTCCAAAAAGTAAGGTTACAATTGTAACTGAAAATGCTATTGACGAGTTGGTCGAATTCATTGATTCATTTCCAAATATAAATTTGATTTTAGCATCATTTGATACTACATACTTGGATGGTCAGCAAGTTGTAATTTCTGCAATTAATGATATTGAAACTTCATTGAAAATTAAAAAGATTGTCAATGAGAGAGGAATTCTTTTTAATTCAGCTGATAAACCTGAGTTATGCGATTTTTATTTAGGTGCAACAGTTACAAAAGGAAATTTAAAAATTGGAATTTCAACGAATGGGAAATCTCCTACAGTTGCTAAACGATTAAAAGAAATTTTTAATGAAAATATCCCAGAAGAAATTGATAATTCTCTTCAGAATTTAAGTAAGATTAGAAATCATTTAAAAGGAGATTTTCAAAATAAAGTTATTGAGTTAGATAAATTAACTAGTGGATTGAGAGATAAAAAAATTAGAGCTTGGTATTTGTTTAGTGTTAAAAGATTAATAGCATACATCTCAGTGGTTTTAGGTATTATGTTGGCAGGACATTTATTATTCACGATAATTCCTTTGAATACTATTTGGCATGCTGCAAGTGATACTTTCTCTACTTTAGAAATGGATTTCGTTTTCTATATGTTGGGAGGTTTTATTGCTCAAATGATTGATGGAGCTCTAGGAATGGCTTATGGTGTAAGCGCTTCTACATTTTTAATGTCAATGGGATTGTCTCCTGCTGTGGCAAGTATGAGTGTTCATACTTCAGAGATTTTTACTAGTGGTGTTTCAGGATTTATGCATCTTCGATTTGGAAATGTACATACAAAATTGTTTAAATCTATTTTAATTCCTGGGGTGATAGGAGCAATTTTAGGAGCATACATTCTATCAGAATTTGAAAAATATAATACGATTATTAAACCTTTAGTTGGTGTTTATACATTAATTTTAGGGATTATAATCATCAGAAAAGTAGTAAAGAATAATAATAAAAGAAAAAATGTTAAAAAAGTTGGTTGGTTAGCTTTGACAGGTGGTTTTTTAGATTCTATTGGAGGAGGAGGATGGGGACCTGTGGTTTCATCTACATTAATTGCAAGTGGGAAAAACCCAAGATTAATTATAGGATCTGTAAATTTGGCAGAATTCTTCATTTCATTAGCAAGTTCTTTCACTTTTTTATTAGTAATTGGGTCAGGTAACTGGCAACCTATTTTAGGTTTAATTTTAGGAGGAGTTTGCGCAGCTCCTATTGCAGCTCATTTATCTAAAAAATTAAATGTAAAAGCAATGATGATTTTGG
>CALPSU020000077.1 GCA_943326315.2 Chryseobacterium gleum | reverse complement strand
TATTTCATCAAACCAATCAAATTTAAGGCTTAATCGCGTATGAAAAAATATCATAAAAAATCCAAAGAAATAAATCAAAAAATGTACAAGTTTATTTAATTTTTGAAAAACAAAAATGAGCCAATTTATTTTATAAAAACAAATGTACGCACCTAAAGCACCAAGTGCTAAAAACCTTAGATTAGTATATAAATGATAGTAGTTGGAATACTGATCTTCATAAGAATCGGTTGCTTGAAAATAGATGTTTTCGGAAATAATTATAATAGATAATAGAATAAATGGATAATATTTTTTTTTGCAAAAGGCATAAAATAAAATAGGCCAAAACAAGTAGAATTGTTCTTCTATTGAAACGCTCCACTGAACTCCTAAAAGTCCATTGCCAGGACCTCCATTATAAATATGATCAAAATTTGCAGAGAATATGGAATATAAAAACGGACTAGCATTTTCAGTATATGCCTGACTAGAAAAATGCATGATTAATGGATAAATGATAAATCCAATAATTAAAGTAAGGTAATAAAGAGGCCAAATTCTAAGAACTCTTCGCATATAAAATTTTAGAATATTGACATTTCCATTTTTAGATTTTTCATCAAAAAGGAGATAAGTTATTAAGAAACCGCTCAAAATGAAAAAGAAACAAACCCCCAAGCTTCCTCCATCACCACCAAATTTAAAAGTGAAATTTAATAATTCGTAAAAATGAGTATTTGGATATCTAAACCTCAGGCTTAAATGGAAAAAAACGACAGAAAGTGCTGCTAATGCTCTTAATCCGTCTAAATTTTTAAAATATATTACAGAGTTGTTGTTTTTCACTTTTCACAAAGAGAAAAAAAATAATTGACAATTGTGTTGTTTTATCGAAAAAAAAGTGAAAACATTTGTAGCAACAATGAAAAGAAATATATCAAATACAAATTTTTGGTGGCACACAACGAATAGTTGGTGTGCTTTGTGCTAATTTGTAATTCCTAATAAGATATTATAAAACGGCTTGTCACACTGACAAGCCGTTTTTTTTGTTCTAAACATTTTCTTTTTACTCTTTATAATATTAAAAATGCAGATTTATACAAAAAGTACTTCCTTTAATTCGGATGTTCATACACCAGTAGAGCTTTATATGTCTCTTCGAAACCATTATAGAAAAACGTGTTTACTAGAAAGTAATGATTATCATTCAAGAAGTGATAGTAAATCGTTCATAGGATTGGAACCAATTATTGAAATTAAAGTAGATAAAAATTTCATAATAATTCAGACTGAAACTGAAACTAATTCAATAGAATTAAATACTGCTATTTCAGCATCGCTTCAAATTCAAGAAGTTTTAAATTCATTTCAATTTGAAAAGGAATCAAATATTTACAATGGTTTTTTTGGAAGAATTGGATTTGAATTTGCTTTACTGGATGAAAATCATATTCAAAAGAAAAGAAGTTCATTGGAAATTCCTGACGTACACTTTTTCTTGTTTAAATACATACTTGTAATAGACCATTTTAGAGATAACGGTCAGATTATTTCAAACAGCTTGATTCCAAATTCAAATGATGAGATAGAGATAGAAAAGTTATTATACAAACGTCCTTTTACAGATTTTCCTTTTGAAAAAATAGGAGTAGAGAAAGCAGATTTTACGGATGATGAATTTGGGAAATTAGTTGAAAAAGCTAAATCTCATTGTTTAAGAGGAGATGTTTTTCAATTGGTTGTTTCTAATTTATTTTCTCAAGAATTTTTTGGGGATGATTTTCAAGTTTATCGTCAGTTAAGAAGACTGAATCCATCACCTTATCTTTTCTATTTCGATTTTGAAGAATACCGATTATTTGGATCTTCCCCTGAAGCACAATTGAAAATTGAAAATGGAAAAGTAGAAATTCATCCTATTGCAGGAACAGTTCCTAAAACAGGTGAAGCTAAAATTGATAATGAACGTATCCATTTTCTGATCAATGATGAGAAAGAAAATGCAGAGCACACAATGCTAGTTGATTTAGCTAGAAATGATCTAAGTAAGTACTGTTCAAATGTAAAGGTAGAAACGTATAAAGAGGTGCAGCATTTTAGTCATGTTATACATTTAGTTTCAAAAGTGACTGGACAAATTGATGAATTGAATCCATTTCAGATTTTAAATAGTTCATTTCCAGCAGGAACTTTATCTGGAACACCTAAGCCAAAAGCATTAGAATTGATTTCGAACTACGAAAAAACTACAAGAGATTTTTATGGAGGAGCAATTGGAATGATTGGAATGAATGGAGATTTAAATATGGCAATTGTTATTAGAAGTATGTTGAGTAAAAACAATAGGCTACATTATAGAGCAGGATCAGGAGTCGTTTTAGATTCAAATATCGATAGCGAAACCCAGGAAGTTCATCATAAATTAAGAGCCGTAAGAACGGCGATTAATACCGCTGTCGTAGGGACAGGGCATGCCCAACCCCAACCCCACGCCAACCCTCAACATCACATATCCAACCAACATTTACCATTAATATAATCCAATGAAAATAGCAGTAATAGATAACTTTGATTCGTTCGTTTTTAATCTCGTTCGTTATTTAAAAGAAAGTATTGAAGGTGAAATACTAATCCAACGTAATAATCAAATAAATTATGATGAATTAGACAGTTGTGATGCAATACTATTGTCTCCTGGCCCTGGTATTCCAAGTGAAGCCGGAGAATTAATTTCAATAATTAAAAGATATTCAGGTAAGAAAAAAATCTTAGGCATCTGTTTAGGTCATCAAGCAATTGCAGAAGCTTTTGGAGGAAAGCTCGAGCAATGTAAATCTCCTATTCATGGAAAATCATCTTTGGTCTATAAGATTAAGGAGGATCTTTTATTTCAAAATTTACCAAATGAATTTCAAGTCGGACGTTATCACAGTTGGAAAGTGCAAAATGATTTACCAGAAGAATTAGAAGTTACACTTCATTCAAATGAAAATGAAATTATGGCTCTAAGACATAAAAAATATAATACAAAAGGAGTTCAGTTTCATCCTGAATCCATTTTAACACCAGATGGAAGAAAAATTATTCAGAATTGGGTGAATGATACTTTTTAACCTGCCTCTTTGGAGAGGGATTGAGGGAGAAGAAAATTTATGTCAATTTAAATATTAATAAAATGAAAACAACTTTAAATAAAATAATAGAAAGACAGCCGTTAACTTTTAATGAAACTAAAGAGATCATTTATTCAATTGCTGAAGAAAGAATAAACGGTGCTCAAGTCGTTGCTATTCTGGTAGGTTTGCAAATGAGAGGTCTACAATTAGAGGAAATTAAAGGATTTAGAGAAGCGCTTTTAGAATTATGTTTACCAATTGAAATGGATGGAAGTGAGGCAATTGACTTATGTGGAACAGGAGGTGATGGTAAAAACACATTTAATATTTCTACAACCACTTCCTTCGTATTGTCTGCAATGGGACATAAAGTAATTAAACATGGAAATTATGGAGTTAGTTCTTCTTGCGGATCTTCAAATGTATTGGAAGAATTAGGATTTCAATTCACAAATCAAACTAAACTATTAAATACTCAATTGTCAAAATCGAATATTTGTTTTTTACATGCACCTTTATTTCATCCTACTTTAAGCAAGGTTGGACCACTTCGAAAAAGTTTAGGAATACGAACATTTTTTAATTCATTAGGACCTTTAGTTAATCCCGTTCAACCAAAAAATCAACTTACCGGAACTTTTAATTTAGAGCTAGCAAAGATATACCAACATATTCTTAAAGATGATCGTAATGAATTCCGTGTAGTTTACGGGATGGATGGGTATGATGAGTTTACATTGACGGATCAAACACGAATTCTAGGAGGAAATCAAGATGAATATTTTAGTGCCAAAACTTTTGATTTATCACCAGTAATTTCAGAATCAATACATTCAGGAAACTCTGTAAAAGAAGCTGCTGAAATATTAAAATTGATATTAAAAGGAAACGGAACAAATTCTCAGAATAATGTTATTGCTGCGAATACAGCTTTAGCTCTTCAATGTTATCATCCAAATGAAAGTATTCAAAATTTATTTATAGAGTCTCTTTCATTTATTAAGAGTGGAGAGTCAGCTAAACATCACAAATTTTAAACCCAAAAAAATGACAATTTTAGACAAAATAATAGAAAATAAAAAACGTGAAATTGAACAATTAAAACGTGAATTTAAAATTAAAGATTTTGAAAATATGCCGTTATTTTCATCTGAAGTAATTTCTATGAAAGATTCCATTCTTTCTAAAGAATTTGGAATTATTGCAGAAATTAAAAGGAAATCTCCGAGTGCGGGAGAATTAAATAAGAATTTAATACCTTCTTTATTGGCTGAAGAATATGAGCGTTCAGGTGCCTCAGGGATTTCTGTATTAACGGATTTTGATTTCTTTGGAGGTTCTATTGCAGACTTGATTGAAGTTAAAAAGAATGTAACTATTCCTGTACTTCGGAAAGAATTTATCATTAATGAAATCCAAATTTTTCAAGCAAAAGCTATTGGAGCAGATGCAATTCTATTAATAGCTGAAGCATTGACAGAAGAACAAGCTCTTCATTTTACTATTCTAGCTCAAAGTTTAGGTTTAGAAGTGATAATGGAGTTTCATGAAAAAAGTCAATTATATAAAATCAACGATGAGGTAGATATTGTTGGAGTTAATAATCGTAATCTAAAATTACAGAAAACAGATATTTTAAATTCTATTGATTTATTTGATTTCCTTCCAAGAGGAAAAGTTTTAATCTCTGAATCTGGAATTAAAACTCCGGATGAATTATTTCAAATCGCAAACTGTGGTTATCATGGTGCATTAATAGGTGAAAGTATTTTAAAAAGCAATTCACCAAAAGATTTTATTTTAAACTTAAATGTCAAGGTTTAATTTTTTTATTTCCTCCTTCGGAGGGGATTAAAGGGGAGGATAATATTTAATCAAAAAAAATGATAATTAAAGTCTGTGGATTAACTATAAAAAGTCAAATTGAAGAGCTGGATCATATAAATTCGGTAAATTGGTTAGGATTTATTTTTTATTCAAAATCAAAAAGATTTACAACTTCTGTAACTGGTAACATTGACAATTCTAAAAAAGTAGGCGTTTTTGTAAATGAAAACGAAAAGGAAATTCGAGCCATTGCTAGAGTTAATAAATTAGATATTCTACAATTACATGGAGACGAAAGTCCTGAACTATGTATGATTTTGAAATCTGATTATATAATTATTAAAGCTTTCGGAATACATGAGTCGATTGATTTTCAACATTTACAGAGTTACGAAGGGAAGGTAGATTATTTTCTATTTGATACTAAAACAATTCATTATGGAGGTTCAGGACGAAATTTTGATTGGTCAGTTTTAGAAAAGTATACATTAAGTATTCCGTTTCTTTTAAGTGGAGGATTAAATATTAATTCTGTTAAAGAAATTAAATCTTTCAGTCATAAATCATTCGCAGGAATAGATTTAAACAGTGGTTTTGAAAATGAACCTGGAGATAAAAATTGTAAAAAAATAAAAACATTTATAAAAGTATTAAAACAATGATAAATTACACAAAACCAGACGAAATGGGGTTCTATGGAGAATTTGGAGGAGCATACATTCCAGAGCTTTTAAGAGATAATATGGAAGAATTACAAGAAAATTTTAATCAATTAGCTGATGATGATGATTTTAAAAATGAGTTTAAGGAATTATTATCTGATTATGTAGGTAGACCAACTCCTCTTTATCTTTCGAAAAAAATGACTGCTGAATTTGGTTGTCCTATTTATTTGAAAAGAGAAGATTTAAATCACACGGGTGCACACAAAATTAATAATGCTATTGGACAAATTCTTTTAGCAAAGAAGATGGGTAAAACTGAAATTGTAGCTGAAACTGGTGCTGGACAACATGGAGTTGCAACTGCAACTGTTTGTGCTTTGATGAATATGAAATGTATCGTTTATATGGGCGAAAAAGACATTGAACGACAAGCTCCTAACGTTCAAAGGATGCAGTTTTTAGGTGCTGAAGTTGTTCCGGCAATAAGTGGAAGTAAAACATTAAAAGATGCAACAAATGAAGCTATTCGACATTGGATTAACAATCCTACAGCCTATTATTTAATTGGAAGTGTTGTCGGACCACACCCTTATCCAGAAATGGTAGCTTATTTTCAATCCATTATTTCTAAAGAAATAAAATTTCAATTAAAAGAAAAAACTGGAACTGAATTACCTACTAAAGTAATCGCATGTGTTGGTGGTGGAAGTAATGCTGCTGGTGCTTTCTTTGAGTTTTATGAAAATGAAGAAGTAGAATTAATTGCAGTAGAAGCTGCAGGTTTAGGAAATGAAACAGGTTATTCTGCAGCGACTTCGGTATTAGGCAGTCCAGGAGTTTTGCATGGAAGTCTAACACTGTTAATGCAAGATGAATACGGACAAATTACGGAACCATATTCAATTTCGGCAGGTTTAGATTATCCAGGAATTGGGCCAATTCATGCACATGCAATAGCATTAGGAAGAACTAAAAGTATTTCAGTTACAGATCATGAGGCATTAGTGGCGGCGAAAAAGTTAACAATCGAAGAAGGAATTATTCCAGCTTTGGAAAGTGCGCATGCATTAGCAGTATTGAATAAAATTGAATTAACAGATAAGGATATCGTGGTGATTAATTTATCGGGTAGGGGAGACAAGGATATGAAAACGTATATGGATAATTAATTATAAAATCGTGGATCATTCGTCTTAGGGACAGGGCTATGCCCTGTCCCAACAACACGTCCCAACACGTCCCAACACGTCCCAACACGTCCCAACACCTCCCAAATCCATAATTCCCAAGAATTTAAATACACCATACAAAACATAAAACATGAACCCATTCAAAACACAAAATAAACAATTAAGTATTTTCATAACAGCAGGTTATCCAACATTAGAAAGTACAACAGAACAAATAGTAAACCTCCAAGAACAAGGGATAGATTTCATAGAAGTTGGCATTCCCTTTTCTGACCCAATGGCAGACGGACCTGTAATTCAAGAAACAAGTTCCATTGCTTTAAAAAATGGAATGCATTTGGATTTACTATTTGAGCAATTATTTTCAATAAAAGAAAAAATAAAAATTCCATTGGTCATAATGGGGTATTTGAATCCTGTTTTACAATATGGCTTTGAAAAATTTCTTTCAAAGTGCAAAGAATTAAAAATTGCATCGGTTATTCTACCCGATATGAGTTTGGAACTTTATGAACGTTTTTACAAATCAAATTTTGAAAAACACGCGATTTCAGTTAGTTTTCTAATTACACCAACAACCAATAATGAACGTATTCGAAGAATAGCAGAAGTTTCCAAAAGTAGTTTTGTGTATTTAGTTTCTCAATCTGGAATTACAGGCGGAAATTCTTTAATCAATTATAAAATCAACGATCGATACAAGGAAATTAAAAAAATATGCAACGATATACCAGTTATGGTAGGATTCGGAATTAATACAAAAGAAGATGTTCTAAAAGCACAACAAAACTGTGATGGTGCGATAATAGGATCGGCTTATTTAAAAGCTTTGAAAAAGGGTGAAGAATTAGAATTTATAAAAAACATCAGTTTAATATCTAACATCTAAAAATCTAATGCCTATTTTCTATACATCTCACTTCTTCTTAGCATTACTAACAAAATCTTTCAAATAAAATGGTTCGAAATAAGCAACATCTTCAAATTCTTGATTTTCAAATTTATTAAATGCTAATTTAACTTGACCTTTTGCAGACGAAGTAATGGTTGTATCAGACAAGCAATTTTTATTTATCCAAATGTCTTGTAATTTCTCAGCTCCATCTCCGAAATATACGAAAGGCTCAAATTCAGAATAAGAATCAGCATCTATAATATCAGCAGAAATATTTTTTAATAATTGATCTGAAGTCGAGTAGAATAAATTGTAAACCTCCATTCTTCGAGCATCAATTAGAGAACATAAAGTAGAATTTGGATATTTTTCAATTGCGATTTCTTTCAGAGAAGTTAATGAATCAATTGCTATTAATGGAATATTTAATGGATAACATAATCCTTTTGCTGTTGAAACACCAATGCGTAACCCGGTATAAGATCCTGGGCCAGAAGCGATAGAAACAGCTTTTAATTGCTTGATTGAAATAGATGCTTGTTTCAAGACATCTTGAATAAATAATGTTAAATTTTCTCCGTGAGAATAGCCATCTTCTTCATTTTCTTTTAAAGCGACAATTTTCCCGTTTAAAGAAAGTGCTACAGAACAAACTTTTGTTGAAGTTTCTAAATGAAGAATATAAGCCATTTTAGTTTTTTAGGCAAAGATAGAAAGTTTAAATCCAATTCCATGAATATTTGTAATTTGAATCGCTTCATCCTCACTCAAATATTTACGCAATTTTGTTATAAAAACATCTAAACTTCTGCCTACAAAATAATCATCTTGACCCCAAACTGCATTCAATACTACATCTCGTTCAACGACTTGATTTTTAAATTTGTACAATATTTTTAAAATTTGAGCTTCTTTTTTTGTTAATGCTTTTTCAAAATTAAAATGTTTTAAAACGAAATTTTCAGGGTCAAAAGAATAAGTACCTATTTGTAGTATTTTTTCTTCAGGTAATTCCATTTGAATATTCACACGTTTTAAAAGAGAAGTTAATCTTACTTGTAATTCTTCAATACTGAATGGTTTAGTTAGGTAGTCATCTCCTCCAGATTTAAAACCTAATACCTTATCTTCAGTCATTGATTTGGCTGTAAGAAATAATATAGGGATTTCTGAGTCTAATTTTCGAATGTCTTTTGCTAACGTAAAGCCATCTTTCTTTGGCATCATAACATCGAAAATACAGATATGAAATTTATCTTCATTAAAGCGCCTGTATGCTTCTGCACCATCAGAACATAAAGTAACTTGATAGCCATCCGATTTTAATTGATCAGAAATCATAAAACCTAAACTGATATCATCTTCGGCAAGTAGAATTTTAACTTTCATCATTTTTTAAATTTGAATACAAGAATTACGGCACCAAAATAGGAAAGATAATGCTATAATTGAAGTTTAAAAAAAGTGTAAAATAATGCTTTTTATCCTATGAAACTTAATATTAATTGTTTGTCTATTTGTTAAGTGTATGAGTAAGTTGTTTTTTAACAAAAAAATAACTATAATATCATTGTAAAAATAGCTGAAGGGATTATTAAGGCTTTTATTTCTAAACTTAAAACTACTTTATCAAATTTCTGATTTTTTTATTTTGAACTCGTTTATTATTATATTAATTAGCTCTAAATTTTAATCATTTAAGTTGTAAATTATTCATTTATAAACAGTTTAGATGTATTATTCATTTAAAAATTTTATCTACTTAACATAGAAATATTATTGATATTAAAAAGTTGGGTTTTTTATATTAAATTTAGAACAAATATTAAAAAATAAATTCCATGGTTTCAATCTTAATAATTGATGATGAAGAAGACATTAGAGATATCTTAAAATACAATCTTGAAAAAGAAGGTTTTGAAGTTGATGTTGCTTCAAATGGAGAAGAAGGTCTTTCTAAAATGAAAGTTAAGACTCCTGAATTAGTTATTTTAGATGTTATGATGCCTGG
>CALPSU020000076.1 GCA_943326315.2 Chryseobacterium gleum | reverse complement strand
TCTTTAATAAGTTGATCAACCTCTTTAGATGAGGTTCCATCGTAATACCCCCTAATTCTCATTTTTTCATCTATTAAAACAAAATTATTTGTGTGGATAAAATCTCCTCCTGCATCGCCCAAATTTTGAGCTTCAGCTGGTTTTAACACAAAAAATGATTTTCGAGCCAAAGAGTATAATTCAGTTTTCTTACCAGTTAAAAAATGCCATTGATTTTCATTTGCGTGGTGTGCTTCAGCATAAATTTTCATTTGTGAAACTGAATCCACTTCTGGGTTTACAGTAAAACTTAAAATTTTAAAAAAATCATTTCCAAGAAAAGCTTTTTGAACACGCTGCATTTGAATATTCATCATAGGACAAATTGTGCCACAAGTAGTAAAAAAATATTCAGCTACAAAAACTTTACCTATAAGATCTTTGTCAGTAATTAATTTCCCATTTTGATTTAAGAAAGAGAATTTTCCAATTTTATGATTCATACCAACTGAATGTAAACTAGAATCTACCATTTCAGCATTTAATTCGATTGGATTAATTACGGGAATAGGTTTTTTAGTATTTAGCGTCATGAAGTATGCAACAAGAATTGCTGAAAAAACTACAATAACGAAAATTAAAACCCTTTTCATTTCAAAAAAATAAATTTATGGTTGTAAGACACCATTCACATAGATTTGTTTTAGCATCACTTCACCAACTTCATCGTATGTTGTACATTCTCCATTTTTCAATCCATTCGTATAATGGAATTTCGTTTTCATTATATTTATTTCAGGATAATATTCAATAACTTCTCCATTCAAAAGTCCATTTGAATAGTGCATAGTACTTTTTATTAACCCATTTGTATAATGTTCTACATATTCACCATGCAATTTCCCATTTGAATATGTTGCAGAACTTTTAATATTAAAACCAGAATAAAATTTCCTGAATTTACCGTTACATAATACTGTTTCGGTAGAATCTGTGTAATAAGTTTCACCATTATCAAAAGTAACTTGAGAAAATAGGGTTGAATTAAAAAATATTCCAAGAAAAAGCAAAAATATAGTCCTCATATGTATTGATTATTTTTTGATATAAACGAATGTAAATAAATTATATGAAAAGTAGGTGTTAAAAAGTAAAACAATTGATTATTTCTCTTTTAAAAGGTCACTTCCTTCTCCATTATTTTTAGCTAGTTCTCCATCAACAATAATTAATTCCTGATAGAATTCTTCTCCAAAAGCTCTAATTAAAGGTTCTTTCAAAAAACGAAAGACAGGGACATTTAATTCTTCTCCACATTTACAGGCAGGTTCACAAATATTCCAGTGATCATAATTTACAGCAGTGAAATCATTAAATTGTTTCAAACGAATCGGATAGAGATGACAAGAAATAGGTTTTTTAAATTCCGTTTTACCATCTTTATGGGCTGCTTCAATCGCACATTTAGTTATTCCTTTTTCATCAAAATAAACGAATGCGCATTCAGCACCATTAACTAGAGTAGTGGCAGTATCGTTTTCTTGATCCACATAAAAAACTCCAGTAGCATCCACCGCTTCAATCCCTTCTTGACGCATATAAGGCTTGATTTTTTCTAAATCTTCCTCTAAAATATCCGCTTCATCAATCGTTAAAGGAGCGCCTGCATCACCATGAACACAACAAGCACCTTTACAAGCGTTTAAGTCGCAAACAAATTTTCTCTCAAAAATTTGAGTGGAAACAATTTTATCGTGAATTTCTACTAACATGTTTTATTTGCAAAGTTCTAAAAATAGATTAGATAATGAAACTATTAATTGAAAACAGTTTTTAAACTGTTTTTCGCTATTTTTGATAACGAATTAATTTATTAACTTTAAAGTTATGGAAGAAGATATCCGATGGAAACAACGCTTCATGAATTATGAAAAAGCACTGCATCAATTAATTGACGCAATAAAAACTAATGGAGAAAACCCTGTTGACATAATAAAAGAAGGAATAATTCAGCGTTTTGAATTCACACATGAATTAGGTTGGAAAGTGTTAAAAGATTATCTTGAGTATGAAGGTTATCAAAACATTAATGGATCAAGAAGTGCTACAAGAGAGGCTTTTAACAAAGGGATAATTCAAAATGGTCAGTCATGGATGGATATGATTGAAAGTAGAAATCAAACTGTTCACACGTATAATCACAGTATTTTAGAAATTGAATTTAATAAAATTTTAAAAATTTATTCCCCTTTATTTTTAGAGTTAGATGTTAAAATGAAAACACTTTTATGAATTTTGGATTAACAGATGAAACAATAAAGCATATATGCTCAGTTTTTATTAAACACGATGAAATTGAAACGGTTATTATTTATGGCTCTAGAGCAAAAGGAAATTACAAAATTGGTTCAGATATTGATTTAACACTAACGGGTAAAAATCTAACAAATGATACGCTGACTAGCGTAATTCAAGAAATAGACAATTTAAATACGCCTTATCTATTTGATATTTCAATCTTTGATAATTTAAATTCTCCAGAATTAGAAGATCACATTCAAAGAGTAGGCAAAGAATTTTTCAAAAAGAAATAGTGCAATAATATTTAATCATTCGAAAAATAATTTAACCTTAATTGTTGATAAATAGTGTGCTATTTAAATAAAATCACTACATTTGCATTATCATTATAAATAAATGAATAGTTGAGGGGGCGATTGTCCCCTCTTTTTATAAAGGTATGATTAGTAAAACAAAAGTATTAGAGTTAATTGATGAGCGCTTTGCCGAATTGGACAATGGTCTTTTTTTGGTCGATTTAAGCATTTCTAAAACCAATCAAATTAACATCGAAATTGACAAACATGTAGGTGGTGTTTCAGTTAAAGACTGCATGGCTGTTTCAAGAAATGTAGAACATAACTTGGATAGAGAAGAGGCAGATTTTGAATTGCATGTTTCATCCGCAGGAATTGACAGACCTTTGCGTGTTTTGGCCCAATACGTTAAAAATATTGGTCGTGGCGTTGAAATTTTAATGAATGATGGTTCTGAATTAGAGGGTGTTTTAAAAGCAGCTACAGAAACAGAGATCGAGATTGAAACTTCTAAAATTGAAAAAGTAGAAGGTAAAAAGAAAAAAGAAACAATTGTTGAGCAAATTGTTCTTCCATTGGATAAAATAAAGGAAACAAAAATTGTTATTACATTTTAAAATAAATAGAACAGTATGAATAGCTTAGAGTTAGTTGAGTCATTTTTGGAGTTCAAAGAATTAAAAAACATCGATAGAAATACGATGCAACATGTATTGGAAGATGTATTCCGTGCAATGTTGAAGAAAAAATTCAATACAGATGAGCACATTGATGTTATCGTAAATATCGATAAAGGAGATGTTCAAATTTTCGTAAACAAAGAAATTGTTGCGGATGGCGAAGTAGAGGATCAAAATACAGAGATCGCTTTATCCGATGCTGCTAAAATCGAACCTGATTTTGAAATAGGTGAAGAGGTAACAGAAGAATTTACATTTGGTGATTTTGGTCGTCGTAATATTCTTTCTTTACGTCAAAATTTGATTTCAAGAATAATGGAATTAGAGAAAGATAATCTTTACAAAGTTTACAAAGAGAAAATTGGAGAGATTGTTACTGGTGAAGTTTACCAAGTTTGGAAGAAAGAAATCATGGTTATTGACGATGAAGGAAACGAATTATTGTTGCCTAAATCTGAACAAATCCCATCTGATTATTTCAAAAAAGGAGAATCTGTTCGTGCGGTAGTTGCAAAAGTAGATATGCGTAATAGTAATCCTGTGATTATTCTTTCACGTACTGCCCCTGAATTTTTGGAGCGTTTGTTTGAATTAGAAGTTCCTGAAGTTTTTGACGGATTAATTACAATTAAACGTATTGTTCGTGAACCAGGAGAAAGAGCTAAAGTAGCAGTTGAATCTTACGATGACAGAGTTGATCCAGTAGGAGCTTGTGTTGGTATGAAAGGTTCTCGTATTCACGGAATTGTTCGTGAGTTGAAAAATGAAAACATCGATGTTATTAATTATACTAATAACGCACAATTGTTTATTACTAGAGCTCTTTCACCAGCAAAGATAACTTCAGTAGAAATAAACGAAGAAGAAAAAAGAGCAAAAGTATTTTTGAAACCTGATCAAGTGTCTTTAGCGATTGGTAGGGGTGGACATAACATCAAATTGGCAGGTAGATTATCTGGTTACGAATTAGATGTATATAGAGATGGAGAAGTAGATGTTGAAGATGTTGATTTGGAAGAATTTGCAGATGAAATTGAAAGCTGGATCATTGATGAATTAAAAGCGGTTGGATGTGACAGTGCTAAATCAGTATTAGAATTAGGTGTTGAAGACTTAGTGAAACGTACAGATTTAGAACAAGTAACAGTTGAAGAAGTATTTAGAATACTTCGTGCAGAATTTGATAATTAATCAAATATGGCACACTTAGTTAAGACATAGCAGAAAAGAAATTAGTTAATACAAAGGACGCATAATTTTATGGCCGAAAAATCAATACGATTAGGAAAAGCAGCAGGTGAGTTAAATGTAGGAATTGCTACATTATCAGAATTCCTTGCCTCTAAAGGTGTGAAGATTGATAACAATCCAAATACAAAATTGGAGGGTAGTCACTATGAATTACTTCAAAGTGAGTTTGCAGCAGATCAAACAATCAAAGAACAGTCAAAAATGACAGTTGTTAAACGTGAGAAACGCGAAACGATTTCTATACGTGACACAAGGCAAAATGAAGCTCCAAGTGTAGAAGACGAAGACGAAGTGGATCAGGATGCTTTTGATAAAATCAAAAACACTGCACCTACAGTAGCTAAAACAGAAGCGCCTGTGGCACCTGTTGAAACAGTAAAAGAAGTTGTATCGGAAGAAATAAAACCAACTACTATTGGTGAAACTCATAAACCAGTTACAATTGGCGAAGGAGATGTTCAAGTACAAGTAGTGGGGCGTATCGATTTAGATAAATTGAATACGAAAACTCGTCCAGATAAAAAGAAGTTCGAGAAACCTAAAAAAGCACCGTATGTTGCTCCTAAAGTAGAGACTAAAGTTGAACAGAAAAAAGTAGAGACTCCTAAAGTTGAAACACCTGTTGAACCAGAAGCTCCTAAAGAAATTGAAACAATTCGAGTAGAAAGAAAAGTTTTAACAGGACCAACAGTTTTAGGAAAAATAGAGTTACCGGTTAATAAACCAAAACCTTCAGGGAATGGTGGTCGACCGTTAAATCCAAATGATCCTCGTAAGAAAAGAAAGAGAATCAAGAAAATTGATCCTACAAAACCTTCATCTGCAGGAGTTGCTGCTGGGACACCTGGCACTGCTGGGACACCACATCCAGCAGGAACAACAAGATCAGGAGGAGTTCCAAGACCAGCTAATTATAGACCAGGTCCAGGAGCAGCTAATTTTAATAAAGGAGCTGGAGTAGGTAATAAATTTGTTAAACCTGAAATTAGTGAGCGTGATATCCAAAAAGAGATTAAGGATACTTTAGCACGCTTATCTAACAAGGGAGGAAAATCAAAAGCTTCAAAAAATAGAAAAGTAAAACGTGATGTTAATTCACAACGTCGTCAAGATGAAGCGGATGAAGCAGAATTACAAATGGGTATCTTAAAACTTACTGAGTTTGTAACTGTATCTGAATTAGCTTCGATGATGAATGTTCAATCGACTCAAGTAATTTCTGCTTGTATGTCATTGGGTATTTTTGCTTCTATTAATCAACGTTTGGATGCAGAAACAATTCAAATTGTAGCAGAAGAATTTGGTTTTGAAACTGAATTTGTAAGTGCAGATGTACAAGAAGCTATTGTTCAAGAAGAAGATAGAGAAGAAGATTTGATCGCTCGTCCACCAATTATTACGGTAATGGGTCACGTAGATCATGGTAAAACTTCATTATTAGATAAAATTAGAGATGCTAATGTAACAGCTAGTGAGGCAGGAGGAATAACGCAGCATATTGGTGCTTATTCTTTAGTGTTGAAAGATGGTCGAAAATTAACATTCTTAGACACACCTGGTCACGAAGCTTTTACCGCTATGCGTGCTCGTGGTGCTCAAATAACGGATGTTGCTATTATTATAGTTGCTGCGGATGATGACGTGATGCCTCAAACTAAAGAAGCAATATCTCATGCACAAGCAGCGGGTGTACCAATGGTATTCGCTATCAATAAAATAGATAAAGATGGCGCTAATCCTGATAAAATAAAGGAACAGCTTTCTCAAATGAATATATTAGTAGAAGATTGGGGTGGAACTTACCAATGCCAAGAAATTTCCGCTAAGAAAAACTTAAACATTGATGCATTACTTGAAAAAGTATTATTGGAAGCTGATATTTTAAATATTAGAGCAAATCCAAATAAAAATGCAATTGGTACTGTAATTGAATCTTCATTAGATAAAGGAAAAGGTTTCGTAACAAACATGTTAGTAGAAGCAGGAACTTTAAGAATTGGAGATGTTGTATTGGTAGGTCGTAACTATGGACGTGTTCGTGCAATGCATGATGAACATGGAGTTGCATTAAAAGAAGCTGAACCAGCAAGACCTGTATCTATTTTAGGTATCAACGGTGCGCCAAGTGCAGGAGATAAATTCTACGTTTTAAGTGACGAGAAAGAAGCGAAAAACATTGCAACGAAACGTGAGCAATTACACCGTGAGCAAGGTCTTCGTACTACGAAACATATTACGTTGGATGAGATCGGTCGTCGTTTGGCTATCGGAGATTTCAAAGAGTTAAATATTATCGTAAAAGGAGATGTGGATGGTTCTATCGAAGCATTATCAGATTCCTTACAAAACTTATCAATTGGTGAAATTGCAGTTAAAATTGTACACAAAGGTGTTGGAGCTATCTCTGAGGCAGATGTCAATTTGGCTGCTGCATCAGATGCAATTATTATTGGTTTCCAAGTTAGACCATCCGTTGCAGCTCGTAAATTAGCGGATCAAGAACAAATTGATATACGTCTTTACTCTGTAATCTACAAAGCGATCGACGAAATCAAAGCGGCAATGGAAGGAATGCTTTCTCCAGATATTGAAGAGAAAGTGGTTGGTTCTGCTGAAATCCGTGAAACATTTGATATCACGAAAGTGGGTACAATTGCAGGATGTTTCGTAACAGAAGGTATCTTCAAACGTAGTTCAATTATTAGAATTGTTCGGGATGGTATCGTAATTCATACTGGTAAACTTGGTTCATTGAAACGTTTCAAAGACGATGTGAAAGAGGTGAAACATGGTTACGAATGTGGATTGAATGTATACAAATTCGACGACATCAAAGCAGGAGATATTATTGAATCTTACGAAGAGACAGAAGTAGCTCGTAAGTTGTAATAGAAATAAATAAATTTTTAAAAGTGGATATCAGTTGGTATCCACTTTTTTATTGGAATATATTTTTATTAATATTTCTATTCAAAAATATGACACGAGTTTAACTAACATTTTTAATTTGGGATTAACCCTATCTTAATAATGTCTTTTTGATTGAGAATATAGGATGGTAATTTACCGTTGTCTAAAATCGCGATAGAAACACCTTTCTTTTGTATATCAGCTAATTGTTTTTCATTCGGAATAAAATCATAAGCACAATAGTTTGTATAAAACATAACTGGAACAGCACAAAAATCTCTCATTTCATTTGTATTAAAAACAACGAAATTCTTTTCACCTAAAGTAGCTTTAAGTTTATGAATCATTTTCATATTTGTTGTTTTACTTTGAAAGTTCATATAATACTCAATATCGATATTAGTATGATTTGCTTCTATTTTAGGTAAACGAATTAGAAAATTACAAATAATGATTAGTATTATTGAGGAAATAAAAAATCGTTTTTTAGTTAAGATAGTTAAGAATTTATCTACCATTGCACCAAGCCCTAAAAAAATGATTGGAGAAATTACGATACAAAATGATACCATCTTAGTTGAGGCAATAGAATAAAATAAATAAATTATTAGTACCGAGGAGACGATCACGACTGAATAAATTTTACTAATAGATTGTTTTGCAAATAAATAAATTCCAATTAACAATATCACTGGGACTAAAACACCTATTCCAAATAAAAATTGAATAGCATCATAATGAAACCAAATAGTTCCACCATGACCTTCAATAACTTCTAAAAAGTGTTTCGTATTAAGTGCATATTCATGTTGAGATTCTATTGGGTAAGAGTATGAGATATAAAGTTGCCATGGAACAAAAACCAAAAGGGAAACGATAAAACTTTTAAAAATAGGAAGATATGATTTCCACATTAACCATTTTTTTCTATCGTCAGCTCCAATTGAAATTGTCCAAACAGAATAGATCAACAATCCAACTAACCATTTTACCAGTACTGCACAACCTGAAAATAATCCAATTAGGATCAACCATTTATTATTTTTGGATAGTTGATACTCAAACCATGCCCAAAAACTAGCTGTTACATAGAATAAAAATGAAACATCATTGTGATCAGTCATAAATTTTCCTGCAATTAATTCTAGAGGAAAATATGCAACTGTAAAAAATAGTGCTCCATAAAAACCAACATTTTTATTTACTGAAATAGAACCAATCCTATAAATGAAAAGTGGGATAATAGCGTGAAGTAAAACACTTGGAAGTCTGACAGCCAATTCATTTAGTCCAAATGTCTTTAAACTTAAAGCCATTTGCCACAAAAACAAAGGCTGTTTATGAAGCCAGATGTGATTTAATGTCCAATTTTCATATCCAAAATCGAGCAATGTTTTTTTATATAAAACTGGTTTTAAAGGATTATCAATTAAATTTTTAGCTACTAAAGCATGAAATTGTTCATCCCAAATCTGAAGAAATGGATCTAAGGTAGCCATAAAAAACCCTAAACCTAAACTGCCTAAAATTAATAATACTAATGCTAATTGACGTTTTTCTTTATGATAAAAGAGAATAGAAAATAGTATAAAACAAATTCCGATTATTAAAAATGGATTTTGGTTAAAATGCATAATAGAACCAAATTTAGGATATAACTAATAATTAACATCAATCAAATAGTAAAAATAAACAATAATTTAGGGTTAAGAGTTAAAGTAATTATTTATTATAGTTTTAAACATTCTATATTTTTTAACTTTTTAACACTTAATGGATTCTAAAATCGTCCAATTCATGATATTTAAGTAACTTTGTAACTTATTAGTAAAATCATAATACAATGGGAAAATTAGGTGTTACAGAAATCATATTGATTTTAGCAATCGTTTTGTTACTTTTTGGAGGTAAAAAAATTCCAGAATTAATGAAAGGTCTAGGTAAAGGAATGAAAGAATTCAAAGATGCTTCTAAGGGAGAAGAATCTAAAATTGAAGACGAAAAAAAATCGTAATAAGAAGTTAAAGGATGTATCAAACTTTTGCTGAAGTAAAGTCTGCCCTTTCTTCGGGTAAATCTGTTATAGATATTGTCGAGTTTTATTTAGACAATATTAAAAAACAAACCGAATTAAATGCTTTTTTAGAAGTGTTTGAAACTTCTGCGCGTGAACAAGCGGTTTGTATTGATAAAAAAATTCGTGAAGGAAAAGCAGGATGTTTAGCAGGAATGGTTATTGGGATAAAGGATAATCTTTGTTACAAGGATCATAAAGTTTCTTCATCTTCAAAAATATTAGAAGGTTTCGAATCTTTG
>CALPSU020000075.1 GCA_943326315.2 Chryseobacterium gleum | reverse complement strand
ATTATTTCTAGGAATATATACGAATTCTTTTTCACAAGAAAGTGCTAAAACTGCTATCGCCAATAATTTGACGGAAATCAACACAAGTAAGGAAAATGGGATTTACAAATTTATTTTACCCAAAGGAACGACACTGGCTTCGGTAGAACAAAGCGCTAAATATTACACTATCTATTTTACAGTTTCTTATGATGAATCTAAAGAGGAAGTAACAATAAAATTAATTAACAACGACGAAAAAAGCAGACATGTTATTGTTCGCTTTTTAGTATCAACTGAAGTTAACTCTGTTTCAATGGGAGGTAAAACATTTTCTACGGAAGACTTTTATAGAAATTATATGAAATAAAAAAAGCCCTCAAATTCAGAGGGCTTTTGAAAAAATTAAATTGTATTTTTAGAAACAATATCCGTTTGATTCAATCATTTTAGAAGCAATTAAATGTCTCGAATCTCTAGGATTAAACGCTTCTGTTTTCGTAAATCGTTTTAATCCCATTAACATCATTCTTAATTCATCTCCATCCGTAAACGTATTTAACGCATCCTTACCTGCTTTCTCTATTTTAGAAGAAGCGTCGTAGAAGAATGTTTTAACTATAGCAATTTGTGCAGCAGCAGTTGCTTCTCCTTTTTCTTGAACCATTTTATCAACTCTTAATAAAACAGATTCAGCTTGGTAAATCAATATTACAATATCTGCGATATTCATTAATACTTCTTGTTCTTTTGATAATGTTTGCATCAATTTTTGAACAGCAGAACCAGCAATCATTAAAACTGCTTTTTTGTATCCTTCAAGATATTTGTATTCATTTGCAAAAACTCCTTCTATCTCTTCACCAACTTCAGGAATACTCATTAACTCACCTGCTACTTTCATTGCAGGGCCCATTAAATCTAATTCTCCTTTCATTGCTTTACGAATAAGCATATCAACAATTAACATTCTGTTGATTTCATTTGTTCCTTCAAAAATTCTATTTATTCTAGAATCACGGTATGCTTTTTCAACTGGAGATTCAGCAGAATACCCCATCCCTCCATAAATTTGAACAGCTTCATCTGAAACATAATCTAAACATTCTGAACCTGCAACTTTTAAAATTGCACATTCAATTGCATAATCTTCTATTCCTTTTAAAGTCGATTCTTCTTTTGATAGACCATCCGTCATGTGACTTTTAATCGCATCATCAATATTTTGTCCTGCTCTATATGTTGCAGATTCTACAACAAAAGTACGAATCGCTTGTTCGGCTAATTTATAACGAATAGCGCCATACTTATTTAAGTTCTTTCCAAATTGCTCTCTCTCTCCAGCGTATTTAACAGAATCAACAATCGTAGCTTTTGCACCTCCCATAACACCAGCCGCTAATTTAATACGACCAATATTTAATATATTAAGTGCAATTTTGAATCCAGCTTCACGAACACTTAACATGTTTTCAACTGGAACTTTAACATTATTATAGAATACCTGACGAGTTGAAGATCCTTTAATCCCCATTTTCTTTTCTTCAGGATTTAAAGTTACCCCTTCTGACTTAGCCTCTACTAAAAATGCAGATAAATTTTTATCCTCATCAATCTTTGCAAAAACAGTCATTAAATCAGCAAAACCACCATTTGTTATCCACATTTTCTGACCCGTAATAACATAATGTTTTCCGTCTGGTGAAAGTGTTGCTTTTGTTTTTCCTGAATTTGCATCAGATCCTGCATTAGGTTCAGTTAAACAATAGGATGCTTTCCATTCTCCAGTAGCTAATAAAGGAATATATTTTGCTTTTTGAGCTTCCGTTCCGTAATACAACAAAGGTAATGAGCCAATTCCTGTATGTGCACCATATGCTACAGAAAAAGAATGTCCTTTACCTAAATGCTCTGTTGCTAAAAGGGAAGTTTTGAAATCAACTCCCATACCTCCTAATTCTTCAGGTACAGACATTCCAAGCATACCTAATTCACCAGCTTTATCCAATAAAGAAACCATTAAACCAGATTCCATAGCATCAATTCTATCAATTACTGGATAAACTTCTTGATTAATAAAATCATCACACATTTGAGCAATCATTAAATGCTCTTCTGTCCATTCTTCTGGTGTGAAAATCTCACTTGGTTTTGTTGAACGAATTAAAAATTCACCTCCTTTGATCGTCTTGATTTTTTCTATAGACATAATATGTATGTTTTTCTTTATTTCCTAAGATACGGATAATTTAATAAAAGGTTTTATTTTGTGAACTATAAATAATTTAATAAAAATTAGATCCACATAATTATTCAAATTGATCATCTTGTAAATCGTCATTTAAGAAAGATCCTTCTTCTGTTTTAATTGAATTTGAAACTAATTTTTTAATTTCAGTTAATTCATTATCAGTTAAATCTCTCCATTTACCAGGAGAAATACCGTCTAAAGTTACGTTCATTATTCTTAATCGTTTTAATCTATAAACTTTGTAACCTAAATAATCACACATTCTACGAATTTGACGATTCAATCCTTGCGTAAGAATTATTTTAAATACAAATTCACTTTCTTGTTCAACAAAACATTTTTGTGTAATAGTATCTAAAATGGGTATTCCGTTACTCATTTGATAAATGAAATCTTCCGTTATTGGCTTATGAACCATTACGGCATATTCTTTTTCATGATTGTTTCCAGCGCGAAGAATTTTGTTTACAATATCTCCATCGTTTGTCAAGAAGATTAATCCTTCTGATGGTTTATCTAAACGTCCAATTGGAAATATTCTTTCCTTATGGTTGATAAAATCAATAATATTTCCTTCAATATCGTGCTCTGTAGTGCATGTTATTCCAACTGGTTTGTTAAAAGCTATGTATACTAATTTAGAATTTCTTGCTAAAATTTTCCCGTCGATAACAATCTCATCATTTGGCATTACTTTATCACCCAAAGAACCAATTTTACCATTCAATAAAACCCGACCTTCCTCGATTATTTTATCTGCACCTCTTCGAGAACAAAAACCAGTATCACTGATAGCTTTATTTAATCGAATTAAATTTTCAGAATTTTCCTCCATTTTGAAAAGATGATTTATTGCGCAATTTCAATTTTTAATTTCTTGCCCTTCACTTTTTCGTTTTGAATATCTTGAAGTAATTGAGCTACTTTATGTCGTTTTACGGAAGCGTATGAACTGAAATCTTGAACGATTATCAATCCTAAATCAAATTTCTCTAAGTTTCCTTTTTTAGAAAGAAATCCAACTATATCAATTTTATTGATCTTATCTTTTTTACCAGCACTTAAATAAAGTGTAACCCATTCTGGTTTTTTTGGCATTGCATTATCATCTTTCAACTTTACAGTTTCAGGTCTTTTTTTAATGTAATCTGGCATATCTTCATCCCGAGACATTAACAAAAAAGATGTTCCAGTAGCTGACATACGTGCAGTTCTTCCGTTTCTATGGATGAACCCATCCTCTTTTGGAGGCATATGATAATGGATAATGTATTTAATTTCAGGAATATCTAATCCACGAGCCGCAAGGTCTGTTGTGATTAAATAATTAGAACTTCCATTTCTAAATTTAATCATCGTTCTTTCGCGCTCAGTTTGATCTAAACCTCCATGAAAGAATGTGTTTATAACACCCATTTCAGTCAAAAATTCAGAAATTCTCTCAACAGTATCCCTGTGATTACAAAAAACTATCGTTGATTCGTTCGTGTTTTGACATAATAAATCAAAAAGTGTTTGTAATTTATCTTTATCCTCGGACATTACTAACTTTAATGTTAAGCCCTCCGATTTCCCAGATAAAAAATTCAACTGAATAGGATCGATAATTCCAGTAAAAGAAGGAATATCTTTCATTTCGGTTGCAGAAATAAGCATACGCTTTTGCAGACTGTTTAATTGCCCAACGATGTATCCCATTTCTTCTTGAAATCCCATTTCTAGAGATTTATCGAATTCATCTAAGATCAAAGTTTTCACTTTACTTAAATCTAAATTCCCCCTATTCACGTGATCACAAATTCTACCAGGTGTTCCAACTAATACCGCTGGAGCTTGGGTAAAATTGTTTTCCTCGACTTTGATTGAATGTCCTCCATAAGTTGAATTCACTTTAAAACTCGTACCTAACGATCTGAAAACTTCTTCAATTTGAATCGCTAATTCACGAGACGGAGTAACTATCAATGCTTGAACATGATCTAAACTCGCATTCAAATGACTTAATAATGGCAATAAAAAAGCTAATGTTTTTCCTGATCCAGTTGGAGATAATAAAACACAATCTTCTTGTCCTTTATTTGCTTCAATTGAAGCTATTTGCATTTCGTTTAACGTTTCAATTTTTAAATTTGAAATCGCTTTTTGAATTTGATTTTCCATTGAGTATTTTAATTTACATCCTCATCTCCCCCCCTTTGGAGGGGCTAGAGGGAGGATATTTTATTTACAAATTGTATAATCTTATACATATTACAATTGTCCTCCCCCTTAATCCCCCTCCAAAGGGGGAAACACAATTGTAAATCTTATTCAAACTAATTTACTGTTAAAGTATTACATCGTGCATCAAACACAGACCTAAAAACCAACACCTAAAAACTAACAGCTAATTACTTATTTCCTTGCCAAGACCACTTTTTCTTTGGATTTCTATCTGCTTTTGGAACTCCATCACCTGCAGTTCTATTACCAGCACCTTTATCTTGTCTTTTATTAGGATTAACAGGTCGTTGATTTCTAGATTGGGGAGCTGCTTTTGCTTTTCCTTCAGGAATTAAATTTTGTGCTGGAAAAGGATGATTATCATTTACTGGAAGCTGAATATCAATTAATTTTTGAATATCTCTTAAATATTCTCTTTCTTCAACATCACAAAAAGTAATCGCTTTTCCATTTGCCCCTGCTCTACCGGTTCTTCCAATTCTGTGAACGTATGTTTCAGGAATATTTGGAATTTCATAATTTATAACAAATGCTAATTCATCGATATCAATTCCACGTGCTGCAATATCTGTTGCAACCAATACACGAGTAGTATGATCTTTGAAATTTTTCAAAGCTCTTTGTCTAGCATTTTGAGATTTATTTCCGTGAATTGCTTCCGCTGTAATTCCTTCTTTAGCAAGAATTTTAACTACTTTATCCGCTCCATGTTTTGTTCTTGTAAAAACCAAAGCAGTTATAATAGACTTATCTTGTAAGGTATGAATTAATAAATCTTTCTTATTTGCATTATCCACATAAAATAATTCTTGTTGAATTGTTTCAGCAGTCGAAGAAACTGGAGTAACTTCAACTCTATCTGGATTTGTTAAAATAGTACTAGCCAAAACCATAATATTTTCTGGCATTGTCGCAGAGAAGAATAAAGATTGACGCTTCGTAGGAATTACTTTCAATAGTTTTTTCACATCGTGAACAAATCCCATATCTAGCATTCTATCTGCTTCATCTAAAACGAAAATACCTACATCATTCAGTTTAATAAATCCTTGACCTATTAAATCTAATAATCTTCCTGGAGTTGCTATTAAAATTTCAACACCTGCTTTCAAAGCATTTACTTGAGGATTTTGTGGTACACCACCAAAAATTACAGTAGAACGTAAATTCGTATTTCTACCATAACTATTAAAACTTTCGTTGATTTGAATTGCCAACTCTCTTGTTGGAGTAATTATCAAAGCTTTAATTTTTCTTGGTCCTCTATCGTCTCCTTTCTGATTGTACAATTGTTGTAGAATCGGAATAGCAAAAGCTGCCGTTTTCCCTGTACCAGTCTGAGCACAACCTAACAAATCACCACCTTTAAGGATAATTGGAATTGATTTAGCTTGAATTGGTGTTGGAGTTGTATAACCTTCAGTTTTTAGAGCGTTTAAGATCGGCTCTATAAGATCTAATTTTTCAAATGACATATAATGTGTTTACTATTTGGTTCTCCTATATTGAACTGAATAAGAACCTAAAGGAGTATAATTAGTACAAATATACGTTATTTTGTTTAAAGACAGATTTTAAAAGGAGTTTGGTTAAATCGACATACGTTAAACTTTTAACTAAGTAATACATTTTAAAATTCGATTTATTTTTTCAAGCGCTTGCTTGGTATAGTATTTCCTAGAAGAAAACCCCAAGGTTTTAAGGGTTCAATATGATCAAAAATCACTTTCATAATTGCAGTTAATGGAATGGAAAGAAACATACCTGACAAACCCCATAAAGCGCCTCCGATAAGAACAACAATAACCGATATAAAAGCATTAATTTGAACTCTAGAAGCTACAATTCTCGGAACTATGTAATTATTATCAATAAATTGAATTGCTGAATATAAAAACATAACATAAACCATATAAACAGGAGATTTTGTCACCAAAGCAATAACCATAAAAAGTATCACTCCTATAATACCTCCTAAGTATGGAATTACATTTAATAATGCACCAATTATTCCTAATAGAATTGCATAATCAATTTCAAGAAACAATAATCCAGCAGAATTTAATACTGCAACTATTATCATTTCAACAAACAAACCAACTAAATAACTTTGAATAATTTTTTTAGAATTTTGTAAAACTTCAGTTACCGCAACATGATGTTCTCTTTTAAATAACCTACTTATGAATTCTAGAAACAAAGGTTTAAAATAGAGAATCATTATGATATAGACAGGAAGTATAATAACCGTAAAAAAAGATTGTCCGATAAAACTAATCGATTTTTTAACTTCTAAATTTGATATTATTACTAATTCAATTTCTGAAATCCATTTATTTACATCTTTCTCAGGAAAATTAAGTTTTGAGGAAATTAATTGAATAATATTATCGAACAATAAATTAAATTTTCCTTTCAATTCTGGAAGTGAATCACTAAAACTTGTTAATTGAGATAGAATTATATAAAAAGCACCGAAAACAAGTATAGTGGAAATTAGAAGTGCTAATGAAATTGAAATTATTCTATTACACCTCATACCCATGAAAAAACTCACTAGCGGGTTTAGTAAAATAGCTAATAATATAGCATATACAACAGGAATTATAATATCTTGCCCTAAATGAATAGCAAATCCAAAAGCAAAAAAACCAATTGAGATTAAAGCTACTTTAGCATAAAAAGGAATGTTTATTTTATCGTTCATCTTCTATTATTAAAATACATAAAACTACCCTATTTTAATAAAAGCTTTCCCAATATTCTCAATAATATCTGAAATTAGCATACTTTCTTCACTTTGAGAATTCAATGTAAGGTCAGAAGATAATCCATGTACAAAAACACCAATTTGAGCAGCATGAAAAAGATCGTATTTCTGAGCCATCAAAGATGTTATAATTCCTGTCAATGCATCCCCTGATCCACCTTTTGCTAACCCTGAATTTCCATTTGTATTTAAGAATGATTTTTCGCCATCGGTTATAATAGTTTGATAACCTTTTAAAATTATTATACATTTCAATTCTTTAGCTTTTAAAATCGCTGTTTGAATCCTTTCCTCTCTTGTATTGTGAATGCCAAATAAACGATCAAATTCTTTTGGATGTGGTGTCAAAAGTGTATTAATAGGTATTTTATGTATGAGTTCCTTTTTTTTAGAAAGAATAGTTAATGCATCAGCATCTAATAATAATGGTTTATTAATTTTTTGTAGTATTTTTTTAAACAAATGAATAGAATCTTCATTTGTTCCAAAAGCTGGACCGACTGCTACTGCCGAAAAAACAGTTAAGTCCATCTCTATAGCTTCTCTAAATTGCAACATAGCCTCAGGCAAACAAACTTGCAAAATAACTCTTTCCTCTTCTGGTACATTTAAAGTCAACAAACCGACCCCTGATCTCAAACAAGCTCTTGCAGAAATTACTGAAGCTCCCATTTTACTTTTTGACCCAGCAAAAATTAAAGCATGGCCATAATCCCCTTTATGAGAATCCGACTTTCTTGGATGAAGATTTTTTTTGATATAACTTTTTGAAAGAGTTTCCATTAATTGGGATTAAAATTACAACCCAAATTTGCACGAAAAAACATCAACTAACAATGACAATTATCAGAAAAACAGGATAATCAAATTCTATTCAAATAAATATACTTTGAGACATCAATAAATACAACTTTTATAATTAAAAAATAATTTCAGAAATTATCCGTTTAAAATAAATTATTATGTTTGTTAAAACTATGTCTAAAAAAATTCTCACAATATCAATACTATTTATTTCTTTCATTTCTTTTGGACAAACTCAAAAAGTAATTTTCAATACAATTACTAATGACGATGATTGTTCAACTATTTTAAAAGTAATAACCCTCTATAAAATAACGAATAAAAAAGATTCAATTATCCTAAAGGATACATCTAAAATTTGTTTCTTCGATTTTGATATACCTGATTTAATTGGAAAATATCATCTCTCTATAAATTCAGAAAAATATGAAACATTAGATGTATTTTTCGAAATACCTACCAAATCATCGAATTATATAGACTTAAAAACAGTATTATTAAAAAAGAAAATAAACAATTTAGATGAAGTAACTATTTCTGGAATTAAACGAAGTTTCATCAAAATTGATGCAGACAAAACTACGATTCAAGTTCGAGATAATCCTATACTTACTGTCAGTACAGTTTATGATGCCATCATCAAAATACCTGGAATAATTCCAAGTCCGGATGGTGGTTTTAGTGCTTATGGAAAAGGTGCAACCGTTTATTTTGAAGGAATTCCAGGTAACCTATCAGGAAGTGATTTAACCAATTTATTAAAAAGTTTACCAGCAACTTCCGTAGAAAAAATTGAAATCATATCAAACCCTGGCGCTTCTTATGATGCAAATGTTAGTGGTGCAATCATCAACATTGTTAGTCTCGCTAAAGTAACAAAATGGATATCTGGAACTGTAAATATGAATTATGGTTTAAATTCATTCAACAAAGCTATTCCCTCTATTGTTTTAAGTGGAAAGAATAAAAAAATAAGTTGGCAATTTCAATCTGGACTTACTTATTTTGAACGTTCAACGAAGCAAAATATTTCAAGAACTTTCACCTCATTCTCACCTATCATTAAATTAAATAACTCATTAAATGAATTAGCGATAAATCAGTTTTATTATTTAAAGCCAACTGTTAACTTTCAACTAAACAGTCATTCGAATCTAATTATTAATTACAATTTAACGACTAATCAAAAAAACAACAATGGTGTAAACACGACAACAAGTGAAGGATTAGATTCACCCATAAACTTGAAAAATAACTATAACTTAAAAGGAAGTGATACCGATCATAATGTCGTATTAAAATATAGAAACACAATCGACACTTTAAATCGTGTGTTTGAAATAACAGCTAATTATTTTGATTATTCAGGAAATCAATTAACAAAATCAAATCAAAACGAAAATGAAGTGATGAATTTTAGTTTGCTTAAATACACTGATCGAGTAAAAAGTTTTTATATCAAAACGGATTTAGAAATTCCTTTTAATAAGAGAAATATTATGCTTAAAATCGGAGCAAAATATAATAATCTTTTAGCCAAAAGTACTGGTAGTTATAATTTACAAAATCAATCAAGTGCAATTTTTCAAAATTTAAACTTCACAGATCTTCTCGACTTTAATTACATTGAGGATAATTTAGCTGGATATGTCGAAGTGAAAAAGGAAATCAAAAAATTAGCACTTGGAGCAGGATTTAGAGTCGAAAATTT
>CALPSU020000074.1 GCA_943326315.2 Chryseobacterium gleum | reverse complement strand
AATGGCACCGCTGCACCATCATTATCAGAAAAAAGGATTGCATGAAGCGAAAATTGTTTCAAGATTTTGGATTGTAGCCGTGTTGTTAGCGGTTGTTACAATCGTCACATTGAAATTGAGATAATTTCTTCTTCCCCCTTTGGAGGGGGGGTCGAGTGGGAGGATAATAAAGATTATTAAAAAATGAAAAAAGAAAAAAAACATATTTCAATCTTAGGAGCTGGCGAAAGTGGAGTCGGAGCTGCTATCCTTGCTAAAAAGCAAGGTTGGGATGTTTTTGTTTCAGATTTCGGAAGTATCAAGCAAGAATTCAAAGATGAGTTAGATGCAAATGGATTGAAGTGGGAAGAAGGAAAACATACAGAATCTGTTATTTTAAATTCAGATTTGGTTATAAAGTCACCAGGAATTCCTGATAAAGCTCCAATCATTAAAAAACTGAAAGAGAAAGGAACTAAAGTCATTTCAGAAATTGAATTCGGAGGATATTATTCAAAAGCAAAAACAATTTGTATCACTGGAAGCAATGGTAAAACCACAACAACAATGTTGACTTACCACATCCTTAGAAAAGCAGGAGTTAATGTTGGATTGGCAGGAAACGTTGGAAAAAGTTTTGCAAAACAAATAGCTACAGAAGATTTCGAATGGTATGTTTTAGAATTAAGTTCTTTTCAGTTAGATGATATGTTTGAATTCAGAGCAGATATCTCAATGATTTTAAATATTACTCCAGATCATTTAGATCGATACAATTATGAAATGCAAAACTATGTAGATTCTAAATTCAGAGTACTACAAAATCAAACAGAGAACGATTGGTTCATCTATAATTACGATGATAAAATCATTCAGGCGGAAATTTCAAAAAGAGAAATAAAAGCTAAACAAGCACCATTCTCATTGATAGAAGATATGCCAAATGGAGCTTACACAAACGAGGAACAAATAACAATAAATATAAACGAAAAAATAATTATGTCAATACACGATCTAGCATTAAAAGGAAAGCACAATTCTCAAAATTCAATGGCGTCTGCAATCGCTGCGAGAGTTTTAGACATTAGAAGTGCTGTAGTAAGAGAAAGTTTAACAGATTTCGTAAACGTTGAACACCGTTTAGAATTTGTAGCTAAAGTACATGGAATCGAATTTATAAACGATTCAAAAGCTACAAATATTAATTCAACTTGGTTTGCATTGGAAACAATGGATAAACCTACTGTTTGGATTGTAGGTGGTGTAGACAAAGGGAATGATTATTCTGAATTATTGGAGTTGGTTAAAGGAAAAGTAAAAGCAATCATTTGTTTGGGTCTTGATAATCAAAAAATAATTGATACTTTCTCAGGTGTAGTCGAAACAATTGTGGAGGCAAAATCTGCTATGGAAGCAGTTGCCTATGGTTATCGATTAGCTTCAAAAGATGAAACAGTATTACTTTCACCAGCATGCGCAAGTTTCGATTTATTCGAAAATTATGAGCAAAGAGGGGATATGTTCAAAGAAGCTGTAAGAAGATTGTAATTTAAATTCAGTAAAATGGAAAATAAATTAAATGTGAAAGTAAGCGAAGAGAATCGTTTATTGGCTGCAAGACAAGAAGGATTAAATAATGCGAAAGAAGCAACACTTCGACCGCATGGAAAACTATGGGGGATGGATGTTTTTTCATGGTATCAACCAAACATAAATATTCTTTCGAATACTCTTCATGCATTCCCCTTTCCAGTAGTTTGGATAGGAAACATTTTAGATATTTTTTCAACTATCAACGAAGATCCATCGGTTTGTTTACAAATTAACACGTTAATTTCTTTTGATGAGCCACGTTTTACTTTACCATCCGAAGAATTATCGAACATTAAAAACATTGCAGGTGTAAATTCGATAAATGACGCGTTCATTTTATTAAAATCATTTAAGAAAAAAAATGCAGTATTGTTATTCTCAGCTTCTGGTGATAATTGGAAAGAAAATAAAAATACATTTGAAGATTTTTTAGAAATACACCAAATTAAATAAGTGAGAGAATATTTAAAATATTTAAAGGGAGATCGTGTAATTTGGATTATCACACTATTTATGTTGGCTTTTTCGTTGGTCAGTGTATATAGCTTTGTTCCAATTTTAGTGAAAATCGAAGGTGGAACTCCTTTCAAGTATCTTTTTAAACACTTAACATATGTAGTTATTGCTTTTTCAGTTATGTTTTGGTTGCATAAAAAAGATCCAAAATATTTCTTTAAAATTTCAAAATTTGGCTATTATTTAGCTATATCGTTATTACTTTTTACATTTTTCTTTGGAACTAGAGTAAATGATGCGGGTAGATGGATTCGTATTCCTTTTGTAGGTTTAACATTTCAATCTTCCGATTTTGCAAAATTAGCACTCATACTCACTGTGTCTAGAATACTAGTAAGAAAAAAAGACTTATTAGATAATTGGAAGGAAGGTTTTTGGCCCTTGATGATCCCTATATTTGTTATTTGTGGATTGATTGTGAAGGATAATTTTTCAACGGCTGCCATACTTTTTGTAATTTGTTTATCTATACTTTTTGTTGGAAAAGTACCATTAGGAAAATTGTCTATAGTTGTTGGAGGTGGATTAGTATTACTTACTTTGATTATTGGACTTCATAAAATTGCACCCGATTTAAATTTACTTCCTCGTTATCAAACTTGGGAGAATCGAATCACTAATATGAATGAAGGTGAAAAAGATATTATGGCTAATGCTCAAGCATTAAATGCACAACTTGCAATTTATAACGGAGGTATTTTTGGTCAAGGAGTTGGAGATGGAAAGTTAAAAGAATATTTACCAGAAGCTTATGCAGATTTTTATTATTCCTCTTTTGTGGAAGAATTTGGATCTATTTCATCTATAATTTTGGTTTTATTATACTTGATATTGTTATATAGAATTATGCAAATAGGATTAAAATCGGACAGTATGTTCGAAACATATGTTTGCATTGGAATTGGTGTATTACTGTTGATTCAAGCATCTGTAAATATGCTGGTTTGTACGGGAACTTTTCCTGTTACTGGTCAAAACATGCCGTTATTAGCAATGGGAGGTTCTGCCCTTATTATGACATGTGTTGAAATAGGAATTATTCAGAGTATTGCTTACAAACAAAATAAAGCAAATGGTGATGAAATTGATGAGTCAGAATTAAAAAATAAAAAAGTAGTACTTAATACTTTTGATCAATATGAAAATTAATCGTGTAATTATTTCAGGAGGAGGAACTGGCGGACATATTTTTCCAGCTATAGCAATTGCAGATGAAATTAAACGTCGAAATCCAAATGCAGAAATACTTTTTGTAGGAGCAAATGGAAAGATGGAAATGGAAAAAGTTCCACAGGCAGGATATAATATCAAAGGATTGACGATCGTAGGTTTTCAAAGAAGATTGACGTTGTCTAATTTTTTACTTCCTTTTAAAATCATAGCAAGTATTTGGAATGCAATTAAAATAATTAAGGAATTTAAACCACAAGTTGTAATTGGAGTTGGAGGTTATGCTTCTGGCCCGACGTTACAAGCTGCAACGTATTTGAAAATTCCAACTTTGATTCAAGAACAAAATTCCTTTCCAGGAAAAACAAATAAAATTTTAGCAAATAAAGTCTCTTCTATTTGTACAGCTTATGAAGGATTAGAACGATTTTTTCCAGCCAATAAAATTACATTGACAGGTAATCCTGTTCGACCAGAAATGGTTCAAACGGAAGGGAAACGAAATGAAGCATTTGAATTTTACGGAATGAACCCCGATAAAAAAACAATATTGGTAATTGGAGGAAGTTTAGGTGCAAGAACATTGAATGAAAGTATAAAATCGCATTTAAAAGAATTACAAGAAAATGATATACAAGTACTTTGGCAATGTGGAAAAGTATACGTTGATTCATTAACCAAAGAATTAGAAGGTGCAAATCTGAATGGAATTAAACTGGTTCAGTTTATTGCACGAATGGATTTGGCGTATACATTAGCAGATGTTATCATTTCAAGAGCAGGAGCAATTTCTGTTTCAGAATTATGTCTGGTTAAAAAACCAGTTATTTTAGTGCCATCTCCAAATGTTGCTGAAGACCACCAAACTAAAAATGCAATGGCCTTAGTTAATAAAGGAGCTGCTGTTTTGGTAAAAGATAGTGAAGCAAAAGAAAGATTAATTCCAATTACGATTGGGATTTTAAACAACATCGAATTACAAAATAATTTAATAGTAGAAATTACTAAATTAGGTAAGCCAGATGCAACCGCTTCGATAGTGAATGAGATAGAGAAAATTATTTAGATATTCTTCCCCCTTTGGAGGGGGCAAGGGGGAGGATTTTTAAATTACGATTATCCTCTCCCTCGATCCACCTCCAAAAGGGGGAAGAAATAAAAATTTAAAAAATGGATTTAAAAAATATACAACTTTCAACTTTTAAGCGCGCTTATTTTGTAGGTGTCGGAGGAATTGGAATGTCTGCTTTGGCGCGTTATTTTAAGTCTTTAGGCTGGGATGTTTCTGGATATGATAAAACTCCTTCGGTATTAACAAAGTCTTTAGAATCTGAAGGTATTCTAATTCATTTTGAAGATTTAGGTGAATCTATTCCAGTGCAATTTAAAGAAAAAAATTCTACTTTGGTAATATATACACCAGCGATACCAAAGAATCATGGTGAATTGAATTTTTTTCAAGAAAACAATTTTCAACTATTTAAGCGTTCACAGGTTTTAGGTTTGTTAACCCACAATTCGAAAGGATTGGGAGTAGCAGGAACACACGGAAAAACTACAACAAGTACTCTTTTAGCACATATATTAAATGAGTCATCTGTAAAATGCGATGCTTTTTTAGGTGGAATTTCAAGTAATTTTAATTCTAACTTAATCACTTCATCCAATGCTAAGTATACTGTAATTGAAGCAGACGAATTTGATCGTTCTTTTTTACAGTTATCTCCATTTGCATCCATAATTACTTCTACTGATGCAGATCATTTAGATATTTATGGTGATGCTTCTTCACTTTTAGAAGGTTTCCAACAATATGCTAATTTGACTCATAAGGATGGTTTTTTAATTGTTAGAAAAGGATTGAAAATTACTTCAGTTGCAAAATCTTGGACATATGCGGTAGAAGATTTATCAGCGGATTATGTAGCAGTAAATTTACGTTTTACACATGGGCAATTTTTGTTTGATGTAAAATTCCCTGAAGGAGAATGGAAAGATGTTGAATTTGGATTACCTGGAATTCATAATGCCGAAAATGCCTTAGCATGCATAGCTTTGACACAGAAATTAGGACTTACAGAAAACGAAATTCGTTTCGGCTTAAAGACATTTAAAGGTGTGAAACGAAGATTTGAATATCAAGTTAAATCTCTTAATTTGGTTTATATTGATGACTATGCACATCACCCAACAGAAATAAAAGCATTGATTTCTTCCGTTAGGATGTTGTATCCTAACCAAAAAATTACCGGAATATTTCAACCACATTTATTTTCTAGAACGAGAGACTTTTTTGATGATTTTGTTAAGGAACTTTCAAAGTTAGACGAAGTAATATTACTACCTATTTATCCTGCAAGAGAAGAACCAATTCCTGGCATAACAAGTGATTTAATTTTTGAAAAGTTGTCTTTAAAAAACAAATTTTTATTTTCACCAAAAGAGGCATTGGAACATATTAAAAGTGTAAATGAAGGAGTTGTCTTAACAATAGGTGCGGGAGATATTGACAGAATTATAGATGCTATAAAAGAAATAGTATTATCTAATATACAAGTATAAAACCCTAATATGAAGAAGTGGTTAAAAGTGTCCTTATGGGTTGTATTTGCTGTAATTATATACATTTTAATGGGTATGGTTAAAAATGCACAACAAGGATCTGTTGTTGAAAAACCTAATATTATTATTCATGTTAATGGTGAAAATGCATTTTTAACAGAAAATGAATTGTATACTAGACTCAAGAGGAAAGGATTTATTTATAACAATCAGATTTATAAAAATTTAAAAGTAAATGATTTAGAAAAATATTTGCTTTCAATGAGTGAAATTAAGTCTGCAAAAGTTTTTACTAAAATTGGATCTAAATGGACAGTAGAAGTTGAAATAAGAAAACCTATAGCAAGAGTTTTTAACAAATTTGGTGAAAGTTTTTATTTAGATGACTTAGGTTTTACAATGGCACCTTCTTCATTGTATACAGCTAGAGTTGTGGTAGTTACCGGTGATATTTCAGACAGAATAAGTTCGAAATCTGTGTCGGAAATTATTAACAATGGATTCTTGAAAAGTAATCTAAAACTAGATGATTTGTTTCGTATTTCTCATTATGTTTGCAATGACCAGTTGTTGCAAGCTCTGATCGGTCAAATACATCGGAAAACAAACGGTGATTTTGTACTGATACCGCAGGTTGGAGGGCAGAAAATAATTTTTGGTACGGCGCACACAGACCAAGAGGTAAGTGAGAAGTTTCGTAAACTAAAAGTGTTTTACAAAGAAGCAATACCTTATGAAGGTTGGAACAAGTATGATGAAATCAGCTTGAAATACGACAAACAAATTGTTTGCAAGAAAAAAGAATAGTATGGCTAAAGTGATTGTTGGACTTGATATTGGAACTACGAAGATTGCCTGTTTCGTCGGCACAAAGAACGAACATGGTAAGATTGAGATTTTATCCATGGGGACTAGTGAGTCTTTAGGGGTAAGAAGAGGTATGGTTTCTAATATCGAACAAACGATTCAATCTATTCAAGCTGCAGTTAAAGAGGCTCAGCAAAGAGTGGAAGGTGAATTGACCATTAGAGTTGTGAATGTTGGTATTGCGGGTCAGCATATTAAAAGTTTACAACACCGTGGTATTCATACAAGAAATCAAACGGAAGCAGAATTTTCTCAAAAAGATATTGATGCTTTAATTGAAGATATGTATAAATTAGTAATGGTGCCTGGAGAGGAAATTATTACTGTTTTACCACAAGAATATATTGTAGATGGTGAGCAAGGAGTGAAAGATCCTATTGGTATGCCGGGCATAAGACTGGAAGCAAATTTCCATATTATTACAGGAAATGTTGGTGCTTCTTTGAATATTAAAAAATGTGTTCAAAGAGCTGGTTTAGAAGTGAAAGATATTATCCTTGAACCTATTGCTTCAGCTGATGCAGTTTTATCTGACGAAGAAAAAGAGGCTGGAATTGTTTTGGTTGATATAGGTGGTGGAACAACGGATGTAGCTATATTTCATGAAGGAATTATACGCCATACTGCAGTGATTCCATTTGGAGGTAATATAATTACAGAAGACATCAAGGAAGGTTGTACAATCATGAAGCGTCAGGCTGAAATGTTGAAAACGAAGTTTGGCTCCGCATTAGCAAGTGAAAGCCAAGAAAATGAAATTGTTTGTATTCCAGGATTAAGAGGTCGTGAACCAAAAGAAATTTCTATTCGTAATTTAGCGAGTATCATTCAAGCAAGAATGGAAGAAATCGTTGAATTAGTGTATTATGAAATACGTAATTCAGGTTACGAGAAAAAATTAATTGGAGGTATTGTAGTAACTGGTGGAGGTTCTCAGTTGAAACACGTTACGCAATTATTTGAATATATTTCTGGAATGGATACTAGAATTGGTTATCCTACAGAGCATTTAGCAAATAGTAATCATATCGAAAACTTAACAAGCCCAATGTATTCAACAGGAATTGGACTAGTATTAAAAGGTTTTGAATCTTTAAGTAAAGTTCAAGTTTCACCTGGAGTAATAGGAAATGAGTCACCGGTTAAGGGGCCTTCAGATAGTAAGAACAGAGGGTCTTTCTTCGATTCAATAATGTCGAAAGGAAAATCATTTTTTGCAGAAGAAAATTAAATAACAGAAAACTAAAATATAAAGAAAATGCCATTAGAATTTGATTTACCAAAAGACACAACTTCAATCATCAAAGTAATTGGTGTTGGTGGAGGCGGAAGTAACGCTGTAAACCACATGTATAACCAAGGAATTGTAGGTGTAGATTTTATTGTGTGTAACACGGATAGACAAGCATTGGATATTTCTCCAGTACCTTTGAAGATTCAATTAGGAGCTTCACTTACAGATGGATGTGGGGCAGGATCAATTCCTGAAATTGGTAAAAATTCTGCAATTGAAAACATTGAAGAAATACGATCTATATTAAGTAATGGAACTAAAATGGTTTTCGTTACTGCTGGTATGGGTGGTGGAACTGGAACTGGTGCAGCTCCTGTAGTTGCTCAAATTGCAAAAGAAATGGGTATACTTACTGTTGGTATTGTAACTGTTCCTTTTGGTTTTGAAGGTCGAAAACGTCGTCAACAAGCGGAAGAAGGCTTAGATGAAATGCGTAAAAATGTTGATACTTTGTTGGTTATTAATAACGAACGCCTTCGTGAAATTAGTGGAAATCTTTCAATAGGTAATGCATTTTCACAAGCAGATGATGTACTAGCAATGGCAGCTAAAGGTATCGCTGAAGTTATTTCTGTTACAGGTAATATAAATGTCGATTTCAACGACGTTAATACAGTTATGAAAAATAGTGGTGTTGCAATTATGGGTAGCGCAACTGCAGGTGGTGAAAATAGAGCAATTGAAGCAGTTCAACATGCACTTTCTTCTCCATTATTAAATGATAACGATATTAGTGGTGCTAAGTATGTTTTATTAAACATTACTTACGGTGAAAACGAAGTGTTGATGGACGAAATTACGGCTATTACTGACTTTATTCAAGATGAAGCTGGTTCTACTGCTGATGTAATTTGGGGGCATGGTTTCGATGCGTCTTTAGGAGAAAAATTAAGTGTTACAATTATAGCTACTGGTTTCAATTCAGCTCCAATTACAGGTTTTGAAAAAGCTCCAGCCCGTATTGTTAGACCTTTAGAAGATGAACCTAAAAATGAAATTGTTCGTCCATTAGAATCTCCTACTCAAGTTAATACATATACGCCTATTTCAGAGCAAGTAAACGCTGAGCCTTTCTTAAAGAGAGATGAAGATGTAGTTATTCCATTTGCTGCAAATCAAACAGAAGTTGTAGCTCCAATTGTAAATGTTATAGAGAAGTCTGAAACAATTACAGAGCCTTTCATGAGAGCTGAAGAAGTAAAACAGGAGGAAATTGCTAAACAAGAGGAATTACGATTTGAAGATAATTTAACTACAGAATGGGATATTGTTACCCCGATTGCTGTTGTTGAAGAAAAAGTTGAAGTAAAAAGATACGATTTAGAAAGCCCAGTTGAAAATATAGCTGTGGAATTGAATACAAGAACTGTATTAACAAATGAGGAGCAACAAAGAAGAGCTGCTGAACGTTTATCTCGTATTCAAGAATATACTGCAAAATTGAAAAAAGCAGATGGTATTTCAGAATTCGAAAAAGAACCTGCTTATGTTCGTCAAAATATTCAATTGGATAATTCAAAACCAAGTTCTGAAAATCGTGTAAGTCGTTTTGGTTTAACGAATGATGAAAACGGGACTACATTAAGAGGAAACAATTCTTTTTTACACGATAACGTAGATTGAGGTTTCGATGGTGATCAGCCGTCAGTCCAATAGATAGTATCACATATTTTAAAATCTAGTCTAATTTACTATATTTTTTCATTTAATAATAATTTTTAAACTAGAAAAAATGAGTTTTACAGATAAAATTAATGCTGATATTAAAGCAGCAATGATTGCAAAAGATAAAGAGCGTTTAGCTGCTTTGCGTGATATAAAATCTAAATTATT
>CALPSU020000073.1 GCA_943326315.2 Chryseobacterium gleum | reverse complement strand
TTGACTTCGATTACCTCAGTCAACATGTGTTGGTTGACTTCGAGTGCCTCAGTCAACAAGTGGTTGGTTGAGGTACTTGTTACCGTTGGTTGAGGCACTCGAAACCAACTATTATTAATTGATTTTTCACTCTTTATAGAAAAATTAAAATTATTCCTCTAACTTTGCAAAAATAAAAAGTAATAAAATTGAGATTTTTATTTCTAATAGTATTTACAATTACGATTCTTTTGCAGTCATTGCAGGGTTTCTTCACGATTGTGAATTGGAAAATAAATCAAGATGAATTAACTGCTAAATACTGTGTCAACAAAGCGAAACCAATGCTGAATTGTAATGGTAAATGTTATTTAGCAAAACAATTAAAAATTCAAGAAGAACAAGATAAAGCTGATTTTAGTAAAGAATCAAAAAATCAAATTCCGAAATTTAAAAAAATCAAAGAAGGCGAAGTTTTTAATGATATGAGTCAGATTTCATATGCATTAGTCGATTTTTCTATAATTAAATCAAAACCAAATTCAAGTATTTCATCACATTATAATTTTGATGAAATAAACCAATGCTTCCAACCACCCCAATTTTCTTAATTATTTTTTTTACCACAGAGTAAAAGGATTTTCAGTACAGAGTTGCACTGAGTTTTTGATGATGAATAACTCTGAGGACCTCTGTGTTATTACTCTGAGTAATCTTTGGTTAAACAAGTTTTTAATTACGAAAATTTTAAATCATGCAAACTATTCAATTAAGTTTTGTTTGTCTTGTCTTTTCTTTTCAAATACAGTTTATTTCGTCTCAATCTGATTCTTTAGAATCTTGTTTCGAAAAATGTGTTTGTTCAACAAATAATCCAACTCCTGCTGGAGTTATGATTAGTCATGTGCACGATAAAAATGAATGGATGCTTTCCTATCGTAATATGAATATGGGAATGAACGGTTTACTTTCAGGTTCTAAATCGGTTACAGATATTGATGTGTTTACAAATTATATTATGTCGCCAACTTCTATGAAGATGGAAATGCATATGATTATGGGGATGTATGGAATTACTGATCGATTGACAGCTATGGTGATGTTGAATTACTATACTTCTTCGATGTATATGTCGATGTTTATGGCAGATGGACATAATCACGCCGATATGGTTGGAATGGATGGGATGTCAGCAACCTCATTGAATAATCATGAAATGAAAACTTCAGGTTTTTCGGATACTAAGATTCAATTTTTATATGGCTTGAAAAAACACAGAAATTATCAAGTTTTAGTAAATTTAGGATGTAATATTCCTTCAGGAAGTATTCGGGTAAAAGGTTCATCAACTAATATGATGTATCCAAATAATCGGTTTCCGTATGGAATGCAATTAGGTTCAGGAACGTTTGATTTATTACCAGGAATATCCTATTTATTTCAAAAAAGCAGGTCCACTTTCAGTTCACAAATTTTTTCTGTTTTACATTTAGGATATAATCAAGTGGGTTATAAGGTTGGAAATGAGATTACACTTAATTCGTGGTTTGCTTATTCTTGGTTAAAGAATTTTAGTACGTCCATTAGAATAGAAGGAACAGTATCAAGTAAAATTCAAGGATTTGATCCTACGCTTTATTCGTTCAACGAACCTTCCGCTAATCCTATGAATTATGGAGGTGTAAAGGCTTTTTCTTACCTAGGTACAACCTATCAATTTAAAAATAATCGTTTAGGAATCGAATATGGAATTCCTATTTATCAAAATTTAAACGGGATTCAAATGAAGCAAAATCAGTCGGTTCTAGCTTCTTGGTCTTTTACATTTTAAAAAAAAACAAAGTCCATGAAAATTTTAAAATCACTTTTAGTTTTAATACTAACCATTTCTATTCTTTCTTCTTGTTCAAAAGAAGGAATAACGAGCAACACAACAAATACTCAAAACAATACTCCTCCTACAGGCACTGTGATGTTTCATTTACATACATACATCGGAGATCAGGAAGTTGATTTATATAACATTGACTACACAACATTGGAAGGAAGAGGAATGTCATTGAGCATGACACAAATGTACATTTCTGAAATCGAATTAGTTAAATTAGATGGGACAACCTATCAGATCCCGTTAAAAAGAATATTGAAGGTGTTTGAAGCGGAGAGTTATTTAGCTGGAAATGTTCCGATTGGCAACTATAAAACAATTCGTTTTAAAATAGGACTTGATCCAACAACGAATGCTTTAGATCCTAAATCAAGTGTTGATTCTATTATTTTGAATAAACCAGAAATGTGGTTTTCTCAAACCGCACAACCAGATGGATTTGTTTTTTTAAATATTCAAGGTAAAATAGACACAACTTTTGATATGACAGGAACTAAAGCTCCGTTTTCTTATAAAATTGGAACAAATGCAAATTATATTCCGGTTGTTATGCCTGATAAATCTTATACAATTTCTAAAGATCAAATATTCTATCAACATATTTATATAGATTATTCTAAACTATTTTCAGGTGTTCAATTGAATCAACTCAGTAATTTATCTGTGAATACTCCTTCTGAAAATGTAAATCCGATTGTTACAACGTTAAAGAATAATATTCCAACTATGTTTATTTATGAAAATTAAGCAGGATTTTAAAACCGCTTTTTATTTGTTAGGTATAGTGTTATTGTCAATTTCATGCAAAAAGAAAACGGCTAAAGAGGAGTTGTGTAAAACTATAGATAAGGTTTCCTTTAAAAATGAAATACAACCAATTTTTAATCAACATTGTGTGAGTTGTCATTCAGGATCTTCTGCGAGTGGAAATCTAAATTTAGAGTCTTCCGTTGCTTATCAAAATTTGATGAACACTAAAAGTGGATACATTGATACAATCAATCCGATCTATAGTGTATTATATTCTTCAATGATTTCAACTTCGAATCCAATGCCTCCGAATGGAAAATTAAGTCATTGTTCTACGGATTTAATTTTAAAATGGATTAATCAAAAAGCTAAGAATAATTAAATAATGAAACGAATTTTAGTCCTATTTTTCCTTTTTATTTTTGTTTTACAATGTGGAATGAAAGGGATTATTACGACTGTTTTTTACTTTCAACAAGCAACCATTGCTAAGACACTTTGCGAAAATCGAGACAAACCTAAAATGCAATGTAATGGTAAATGTTATCTAGCAAAACAATTAAAAAAGGAAGAAAAGAAAGATAAAGGAATTCAAAAGGTGAACAAAGAAGTCACGGAATTAATGATGATTGTTCCTGAATATCAAATTTTTAAAATATCCTTGTTTAAAGAAAAAAAGGAATTTAATAGTTGTTATTTAAATAAGAATTACGATTCAAGTTTAGAGTTGTTGTTTCGACCGCCAATTGTATAGTTATTTAACCACAGAGTTTAAAAGAGTTTTACACAGAGTATCTCAGAGTTTTTTAATGAGGATATTTCTTTGTGTAACAATTAAACTCGAGTTCTTAGTGGTTAAAAAGTATTCAAATAACAATAAATAATTTAAAAAAAAACTCAGTGTTACTCCGTGAAAAAAACTCGGTAAACTCTGTGGTTAATCGATAATACAACAAAAAATGATAAAATTTAATAAAAATATATTGGCGCCTTTAGCAGCGTTTATTTTAATTTCAGTAAATACATTTGCCCACTTTGGATCTAAAGGTCCTTTTGGAGGAACAGTTACTTGTTCAGCACAAGGAACAATTATAGGAAACGTTGCAAATCAAGTGTTTTTCGGAACTGCTGAAGGTGGAGTTTTCGTTAATAAAGATGCTGGTTTAACAGGTTGGACAGCAAGACCAGTAGGTTTAAAAAGTGGTAAAATTTCTGCTTTAGCCGTAACAGGAAACTATGTTTTCGCAGCAACTGCAGACAGTGGAATTTTCCGTTTCACAGGTTTTGTTGGAACTGATAGATACTGGGAAAAAGTAAATTCAGGTTTAGGTAACTTGAAAATTACTTCTTTGGTTTCAATTGATACAATTACCTTATTAGCAGGAACAGACAATGGAACGATTTACAAAACAATCAACAAAGGAGCAACTTGGACTGCGATTTCAGGTTTGCCATTTGGTTCTTCAAAAATTACAGGGTTAGTACAAGCGGGCACGCGAATCATTGCAATTGCTGAAACAAAAGGTGTTTTTGCATCGGATGATAATGGAGCAAATTGGATGAGTTTAAACGCTGTAAATACAGCGGATATTGCAGGAACAAAATCACTTTCATATAATGCAACAACGAATGAATTATTGGTTGTAAATGCAAATGGTGTTTTTGTTTTAGCTGCTGCTAATACAACGAATTCAGCTACTTATACTTCTGTTATAACAGGTTTAGGATCTGTAACGGTGAGATATATTTCAAATAACGGTACAAATTGGTTTTTAGCAACAAATGGCGGTGTTTACACATCAGATACAGGAGTTATTTCTTGGTCATCTGTAAATACAGGATTAACTGGTGGGGCTTTGGATGTAAACATTGTTACTCCTTTTTCTACAAGTTTATTTGCAGGTACTGTTAAAAAAGGGATCTTCAAAACAGCTCAAAGTTCAATTTCATGGGTAGAGAATAATACTTCATTTAACAATGTTGTAACATATTCAATGACTACAAGTGGTGATCAAGTAATTGTTGCTGCAACAGAAAATGGTGTTTTTGTAAGTAAAAATTTAGCTACTTCCTATACGCGTTCTAATTTTGGATTAACGGATAGTTTAAACGTTTCTGGCATTGAGTTTTTTGGAACAAAATTATTTGCAACTACTTTAAATCAAGGAGTTTTTGTTTCTGCAGATACAGGAAAAGTTTGGATTAAATTTAACGGAGGTTTATCTCAATTAAGTTTTGAGAAAATTTTCGCTTCTAAGTTATATGTTTATGCTATCGATGTTAATGGACAAGTTTTCCAATCAAATGGAAGTAACAATTGGGTTTCTATTCAAGCTGGTTTACCAGTTGGTGTAGAACCTAAATCATTGGCTTTTTTAAATGGGAAAGTAATTTTAGGAGCTCATGGTCAAGGGGTATTTGAACGAAGTGAAGTTTTTGGGAATTGGGTTGCTATTAATACTGGTTTAACTTCAGATCATATTACATCGGTAACAGCTTTTAAAAATAAATATTATGCGGGTACTAATGGTTCAGGTGTTTTTGTAACGGATGCAACAACAATTAGTTGGGAAGCAGCTACTCCAATTGCTATTCCTCATACTTCAATGTTACAATTAGATGCAGAGGATATTGAAGCAATGGGAGCTTTTGGAGGATATATTTTTGCAAGTTATAGAGGTGGATTAGTAGCTTCTCCAGATCAAGGTGAAACTTGGGAACCAGGAGGGAATCAATTTAATTTACCTACCTATACAGCTGTAAACAAAATTGCTTTTGTTCCTACACGTGTTTTTGTAATTACAGAAAATAATGCATTGTATTCTAATGGTTTATCAGAATTACCTTTACATATCGGTGTTAAAAATTATGATAATGTTAAATGTAATGGTTTATTAACAGGTAATGTAACGGCAGAAGCTACAGGAGGTACTGCACCATATACCTATTCTTGGAGCAATGGTTCGAGCACATCTACTATTAATAATGTTCCTGCAGGGAAATATTTAGTAACTGTAACAGATAATGCTGCAAATACTTTCAAAGATTCAATTATAGTAATTGAGTCTGTTAAATTGGCAGTTTCTTTTACAACGGTTCCAAGTTCTAATTCGAATGGTTCAGCTACTGCTAATGTAACTGGAGGTACTTCACCGTATGTATTTGTTTGGAATAATGATGCAACCACTCAAACAATTTCAAGTTTATCAGAAGGTGTTGTTTCTGTAGTAGTTACAGATATAAATGGTTGTGTAACAACTGGCGGTGTTGCTATACAAGGTACTGCAGGTTTAAATGAGTTAGCAAGTGCTAAATTCTCGATTTTACCAAATCCATCTAAAGGTGATTTTGTAATAAACTTAGATGGAAATTCTAATGTTTCTTCAATTGCAATTTACAATGGAATAGGGAAGTTGATGAGTGAAGTAAATGTTGAGAAATCAGCTGTTTCAGTTTCAATGAATGTGAATTATCCTTCAGGATTTTACTTTGTTAAATTGAATTCGGAAAATGGAATGTCGATTCAAAAGTTAATTATTGAGTAGTAAGTTGTTTTGTAAAATGGAAATGGTCGTCAATTATTTTGACGACCATTATTTTCAATACTAAACAAAAAAATGTTAAATTTGAACTGTGAAAATTAGAATTTGGATAGCGTATTCTTTGCTTTTAAGCTTTTTTGTACTGGTAACTCCTCGTACTTTTTGGCATACTTGTGAGCATTCTATTCATTCTCATTCTTCCACCTCAAAAGATCCGCATTCTTTGAATCATATCGAAAAGAAAAGTTGTTTCGCGTGTGATTTCGATTTAGGTTTTGTAGATCAACCAAGTTCTATACTTTCCTTTTCTTTTAAAAAGTTTTATCCTAAAAGTATAGAAAAACCTTTAATCACCTCTAATAAAGTAGTATTACCTCTTTTTTCTAAGAGAGGTCCCCCTAGAATTTGATAAATAGATATTGCATATTGAATAAATTATTGTTCAATATATAATTATTCAATTCTTTTTGCACGAATCACGTGCGAAATTATTTGTCAAATTTTAAATTCATCGTATGAAATCAAATTTTATATTTGGATTAATATTAATCCTATTATCAGCTAATACAATTTTAAGTCAAAATTTACCAGATTCAATTCATGAGCCTATTTCAAATGAATTAAATGAAATTATTGTTACCTCCGTTTCTCAATCTATAAATTTAAAGTTAAGTCCAATTATTATTAAGCCAATTGATGTAAATTTACTTAATCAGAGTAGTTCAACGAATTTAATAGATGCTTTAAAGAACATTCCTGGAATTAGTCAGATTACAACTGGTGCAGGCATTTCAAAACCGACAATCAGGGGATTAGGTTATAATAGAGTGATTTCATTGTACAATGGGATACGTCAAGAAGGACAACAATGGGGAGATGAACACGGAATTGAAATAGATGAATATTCAATTGATCGAATTGAGATTGTAAAAGGTCCTGGAAGTTTAATGTATGGTTCTGATGGTATTGCAGGTGTTCTAAATTTTATTTCTCCTAAAGCTCCTGCAAATGGAATTGTTAAAAATCAACTGATTTCAAATTATCAGACGAATAATAATCTGTTTGGATATTCATTTTCAAATGCAGGAAATATAAAAGGACTTCAATGGTTGGGTCGATTTAGTAATAAATTTGCGGGGAATTATCAGAATAAATACGATAAAAAAGTATATAATTCTGGTTTTCAGGAAATAAATGGTAGTTTGTTTTTAGGTATCACCAAAAAATGGGGATATTCTCATTTGAATTTAAGTAGTTTCAATAATCATCTAAATATGGTTGAAGGAGAACGAGATAGCTTGGGTAATTTTATTTTTCTTTCACCAACATCTAATGGTGGCATAGTTGAAAAATCAGCAGGAAAATCAGATTTAAACGGATATAAAATTGGGTTTCCTCATCAAGAAGTGAATCATATAAGGGCTTTTATGAGTAACTATTTCATACTTAAAAAAGGGAGTGTTAATTTAGATTTGGGTATTCAAAATAACAAGCGAAAGGAGTTTGGAGATGTTTTAAATCCAAATGACAAGGCTTTGTATTTTGATTTAAACACCTTTAATTATGCTGTAAGATATAATTTGAATGAATTAAATGGTTGGTCGAATTCAATTGGAATAGGAGGGATGTTACAAAATAATACGAATAAAGGGATTGAATTTTTGATTCCTGCATATCAGTTCAATGATTTAGGTGGATTTGGATTTACTCAAAAAACATTTAAAGCTAAATTAACTATTGCTGGAGGTATTCGATTTGATACTAGAACTATTAAAATACAGGAATTAATTTTGGATGAGTTTGGAGTTAAAACTTCTAGTTTACTTGAAAATGCTTCGGTTAAATTTAATTCCAATCGAAAAAACTATCGTAGTTTTTCAGGTAGTATAGGATTGTCTTATAAAATGAATAAAAAATCTACTCTAAAAGTAAATATCTCAAGAGGATTTAGAGCTCCTAATGTGGCTGAGATTTCTTCAAATGGAAGACATGAAGGATCTTTTCGATATGAATATGGTAATATAAACTTAAAGTCAGAAATAAGTCATCAATTGGATATTGCTTATTTTTATTCTAATCAACATTTTATTTTTGAATGTACACCCTTTGTGAATTATATTTCAAATTATATTTATTCAAAGAAATTAGAAAGTGTGTATGGAGGAGATTCAATTCCTGATCCTTCAGAAATGGGATTGGCTTATCAATTTTCTCAAGCTAATGCTATTTTATTCGGTGGGGAGATTTATTCTGATTTCCATCCTCATCCATTCGATTGGTTACATATTGAAAATTCATTTTCGTACGTTCAAGCAAATCAATTGAATGAGCCAGATAGCACTAAATATCTTCCTTTTATTCCCGCCCCTAAATACAGAGGTGAATTAAAAGCTCAATTTAAAAAAGCAGGAAAGAACTTTAAGAACATCTACATAAAATCAGCCGTCGATTATTACTTTAAGCAAAATCATTTCTATAAAGCATATGGAACTGAAACAGAAACTCCAGGTTATGCTTTATTGAGTTTTGGGGTTGGTTCAACTTTAGATATGTTTGACAAAAAGAATTTTATGAATATCTATTTAAGTGCTGAAAATGTGACGGATGTAGCATATCAAAGTCATTTAAGTAGACTTAAATATGCCCCAATAAATCCTATGTCTGGTAGAATAGGTGTTTATAACATGGGAAGAAATATAAGTTTGAAAGTGGTATTTAATTTATAAATTTTAAAATTATTCTTTTTGATAATAGAATTTATTCAATCAAGGATTTTTATTTAAATATTTTATTTTGATTGTTTAAATTTTTCAGGAATAAAAATTAAATCAATAACAATAATAAATTCAATATAAAATAAGGAAGAGTAGAGTGTTTTTTCAGGAATAGACATAGTATAAAGTAAAAAAGCTCGAAGAAATAATCCTTCGAGCTTTTAATACTTATTTAAAGTTTCAATCTAAATCTTACCCACACTATTTATTCTATAATCAATTTCTTAGTAGTTACTTTGTTATCAGATTTGATTTTAACAAAGTAAGTTCCTGAATTTAATTGATTTAAGTCTAACTTTTTCGAATAGGAACCTTCAGATTGTTTTTCGTTTACTTGTTCAGAAACTATTTTTCCGTTTAAATCTATAATGTTGATTATTACATTAGATTCTGAATTTACATAATAATTTAAAGTAGAACTTCCTTTTGAAGGATTTGGAAATAATTTCATTTCACTATCCAAAGATACATTTTCTATTCCTGCAGGCGCTGGTGTTAAAATCATGTTTTTAAATACTTCTTTGTCACCATTTCCATCACTTCCATTTCCATCTACTCCTAATGCGTTAGAAAATAAATATACAGTTGTACCAATAGATGGTGCTATCCATGTGAAACCAGCAATTGTTCCTGTTGATAATGCAGCATTATGCGAAATGTTTGCAGGATATGTACCTGCAGCCGTATATCTAGTATGAGTTGCTGAAGAACCTGCTAAAGAACCTGCTGTCATTGATGTTGTTGTATTGCCATCGTTCATTTCTAAATCAAATCCAAATTTAGGATAACCTGTAACGGTATATGAAATTGCATATGTTGTACCAGGTGTGTAAGTATTGTTCGCACCTAAAGCAGGAGTAAATGTTAATGTAGGTACAGGTGTTGCTGATCCGCTGTGATGACA
>CALPSU020000072.1 GCA_943326315.2 Chryseobacterium gleum | reverse complement strand
CTTCATCAACAGGGTTCTGCTAGTTTGTTGCAACGTAAATTGAAATTAGGCTACAATAGAGCAGGAAGAATAGTAGATCAATTAGAAGCGTTTGGAATAATAGGCCCTTTTCAGGGAAGTAAAGCTAGAGAGGTACTTTATGCTGAAATCCCAACATTGGATGAATATTTGGCAACGAAAAACATTTTTTAATTGACAATTGTAAATTATTAATTGTCAATTAAAAAACTGACAGAATGTCAAATAAAAGTTTTGGTACAGCATTTGAAAAAGAAAAAGTACATTTATAAAAATTAGAAAAAAATGAAAAGATCGTATATTATTTTAGGCTCGATTGCATTATTGGTAATCATTTTATTTGGAACGTACAGATCATCGTACAATACTGCAATTGGGTATCAAGAAACAGTGGATCAAATGTGGGGAGATGTTGGCGCAACATACCAAAGAAGAGCTGATTTAGTTCCTCAGTTAGTTGCTACTGTTAAAGGTGCTGCTGAAAATGAAAAAAGCATTTTAGTTCAGGTTACGCAAGCAAGAGCTGGTATTGTAGCCGCAAAAACTCCTGGTGATTTTGATAAAGTTGGTAAACAAATTAACTCTGCAATCACATTAGCTTTTGAAGCATATCCTCAAATTCGTGCTACTGAAAATTTCGGCATGTTACAAGCACAGTTAGAAGGTACAGAAAATAGAATTAACAAAGCAAGACAAGATTACAATGAATCCATTAAAGCATACAATACGCATATAAGAGGATTCTTAAATAGTATGTTTTTAAATGCAGCAACGTTCCCTAAAAAAGAAGCATTCGCTGCAGCAGCAGGATCAGAAATTGCTCCAACTGTAGATTTTAGCAAATAATAAAATTCAGCAGCGACTTAAATATTAAGTCGCTGTTTCTTTTCATATATTATGGATATTAAAACATTTTTAACGGAAATTCAACAAAAGTCAATTCAACTTGCAATTGAAAGTGCTGAATTAAATACATCAGGAGAAATTAGAGTTCACATAGATTCAAAGTGCAAAGGTGATGTAATGAAAGTAGCAACAAAAGTTTTTGAAAAATTAGGTATGCATAATACTGAATTAAGAAATGGAGTGCTATTTTATTTAGCAGTTGAAGATAAGAAATTTGCTATTTTAGGTGACAAAGGAATAAACGAAGCTGTTCCTTCCGATTTTTGGAATATCGTTAAAAATTTAATGATTGAAGAGTTTAAAAAAGAAGAATTTACTGTAGGTTTATGTCAAGGAATTGAATTAGCTGGAGATAAATTAAAAAATCATTTCCCCTATCAAAAAGAAGATAAAAATGAATTATCAAACGATATTTCTTTCGAAAATTAATTCAATAGTAAAAAGTTCATACAACACTAATATATTTTTAAATGTTTCGTAATTTTTTCTCAATATTATTATTCTCGGTATTAACATTTTTAACTTTTGGACAAAATGGTATTCCAGAAGCTCCAAATCCTCCTAGATTAGTAAATAATTTATCGAAAACTTTTCCTGATTTTATTTCTGGTGCAGAACAAGAATTATTAGAACAAAAATTAGAAGCATTTGCAAATGAAACCTCAAATCAAATTGTAATTGTTATAATAGATGATTTAGCAGGATTTGAACCGTGGGAATTCGCTACTAAAATTGGAGAAAACTGGAAGGTAGGACATGAGAAAGAAGATAATGGAATTGTAATATTGATTAAACCTACCGGTGGAAAAGGTGAAAGAAAATATTTTATTGCACCAGGAAAAGGTTTAGAAGGAGCTATTCCTGATGCTATTTGTAGAAAAATTGAAGATGTTGAATTACTACCTAATCTTAAAGAAGGTAATTTCTATGCAGCATTAGATCAAACAACATCGGTATTAATGTCACTTGCTAAAGGTGAATTCAATTCAAAACAATATGCTAAAAAACATGGAAATGGCGGATCACTTCTAAAAACAATTATCATATTAGCTATAATTATCATATTCTTTATCTCTATGTCTCGTAAAGGTGGTGGAAGAGGCGGAAATGGATTTACTATGGGCGCTGGAGGAATGTTTTTTGGAAGCGGGTTTGGTGGATCTGGATTTGGTGGTGGATCATCAGGAGGTAGCGGTGGATTTGGCGGATTCGGTGGCGGTGGCTTCGGTGGTGGCGGATCTGGAGGAAATTGGTAATTAAACATTCTTCCCTGCGATCCAACCAGTTGTCCAAGCAGCCTGAAAACTAAAACCACCAGTAACACCATCTATATCAAGAACTTCTCCAGCAAAAAATAAACCAGGTAAAACTTTTGATTCCATAGTTGAAAAATCTACATCTTCCAATGAAACGCCACCTGCTGTAACAAATTCTTCTTTGAATGTTGTTTTACCAGAAACCTCGTAGCGATCATTTAAAAGTGTATTTATTAATTTATTGACGCCTTTTTTCCCTACTTCATTCCATCTTTTTTCAGGTTGAATCTCAGTCTTTAAAAGCAAGTAATTCCACAATCTATTAGTCATTGGAAAAGGATTTAAATTTCCAACCATTTTTAAACCATTATTTTCAATAACTTTATTTATTTCAAAGCGTAAATCATCCTCTTTCTTATCATTCAACCAATTAACTAAAATAGAAAATTGATATCCTTTTTCAGCTAACAATCTTGCTCCCCAAGCAGACAATTTTAAAACTGCTGGACCACTCATCCCCCAATGTGTAATTAACAATGGTCCTTTAGCGGATAATTTGGTGCCTTCGATTTTTACAGTAGTCTCTTCCACTACATTTCCCATTAATTCACAAATAGGATTTTTGGGCATATTGAAAGTAAATAATGAAGGCAAAGGATCAATAATTGTATGTCCTAATTTTTCTAACCATTCCAAACTAATTCGTTTTGGGTGTCCTCCAGTAGTCACTATAATTTTATCAACTTCAAACTCTTGATCACTTGACTTTAAAATAAAAGAGCCATCACTTAAACTTACAATCTCATTTATACCTGTTTGAATTTTAATATTGATATTTTTATCTTTCGCTTCTTTAGTAAAGCAGTTAATTATAGATTGAGATTCGTTTGATTTTGGAAAAACACAATTATCAGCTAATACATCTAACGGAACATTTCTACTTTCAAACCAATTCATTGTAGATTTAGAATTAAACTGTTCAAAGGCACGACGAAGATAAACTCCTCCTCTAGGATAAAACATTGATAATTCCTTATTGTCAAAAGTAGCATTGGTAACATTACATCTACCACCACCAGAAATTTTAACTTTTGCTAAAATTTTAGCAGATTTTTCAAAAATTGTCACCACATAATCTGGATTATGCTCTTTTACTGAAAGTGCTGAAAAGAAACCTGCTGCTCCTCCTCCAATAATTCCAACATGCTTTTTTACACTCATATGACAAATCTAAATTGAAATAATGAATAAACCTTATGAATATTCATTTTGTTAAAAAAACATCATTAATACAATCGACAAACTTTAAATAGTAACTTTGGTTAAATAAATTTAAAAAAGAAACATATGAAAAAATTAGTTATCGTAATCTCTGTATTAATAAATGTATTTGGATTTGCTCAAACATCTTCTTTACCAAAATTAAAATATTCGTACAATGCTTTAGAGCCTTTCATCGATTCAACAACAATGCTGATTCATTATACGAAACATCACCAAACTTATATAACAAATTTAAATAAATCAACATCCAGCATAAATAAAGATTCAATAAGTGTATTAGAATTACTTTTAAATATTAGCACTCTTCCTGAAGCTATTAGAAACAATGCCGGAGGACATTATAATCATTCTTTATTTTGGGAGATATTAACACCTAAAAAAGACACTAAACCTTCTAGTGAATTATTAAAAGCAATCGAATCTAAATTCAATAATCTAGATTCACTTAAGAAAGAGTTGAACAAAGAAGCATCTAAACGATTTGGATCTGGTTGGGTTTGGTTAAGTATTAATTCAGATAATAATCTATTTATTAGCTCTACTCCTAACCAAGATAATCCATTAATGGACATTGTAAAAGATAGAGGTATTCCGATCTTAGGTATTGACGTTTGGGAACACGCCTACTACTTAAAATATCAAAATAAAAGAATGGATTATTTAAATGCAATCTGGAATGTAATTGATTGGGAAGAAATATCCAAAAAATATACAATTGCTCTGAATGACCCAATTTTAAAAAGACTTAAATAGTTAATAGACCAAGAAATAAAAATCATAAAAAAAGACCAATTATATTGGTCTTTTTTAGTTTCTATAATTAAAATACTAAATTTAAAAAGAAGGGCAAGAGATTGTTCTAAATTTTTGAGGAGGTGTTTTACAATTTAAATTCAAACCTAATGAAATTTCATGTGAACCTCCAGAAACGCCATTGTTTAATTTAGAAACTGTAACATCATAACTATAACCTAATTTAAAAACTCCTGTATTTAAACCGACTGTTAAAATAAAAGCATCTCTATTTCTAAACCAAGTTCCAAAAGTCATGGATTGATATTTTACATAGGTACCAACATTTAATTGAGTAAATCCATTTTGATAACAAAAAATAATTGATGGAATAATAGTCGTTTGGTTACTAAATCTTGATTTTTGTCCTAAAGGTATAGTAGCGGAAGTATGTGCTGTTAATCGAATTGGTAATTTAGATTGAGTTCCTTTAATCATAGATTCATTTGGTTGACTTAAATGATTTCCAGCTATACCAACAGTAAATGTTTTACTAAATAATAATAGTCCTGAAGAAACATCAAAAAAACCATAATTACCACCTCTAATCTGATCTCCAGTTGAATAAATAAAACCTTTCCTAGGATCAATCTGATCTCCAAAAGTTAATTTACTCCAATCCAAAGATTTTTGCACCCAAGTAGCTTTAGCGCCAATTTTCAAAGACCATTTTCTTGTTAAAGGAACATGATATGAGTATACCAAACTTCCAGTTGTAGTATTAATTGTTTTAGCTTGAACATCATTTACTAGAATTACACCAAGACCACCAGATAAATTCTTAAAAAATTGATCATAAGAAGCAGCATAACTAACATAATTACCCGGTAGACTAGGCCATTGATTCCTATAATTCAATGCTATTCGAGGGCATCCATGAGAACCAGCAAAAGCAGGATTTAAAAATACTGGATTTGAATAAAACTGAGTAAACTCTAAATCTTGAGAAAAAACAACTCTAGACAATAATAAAATAATAAAAAATGAAAAAATTTGTTTCATGCTTTTTTCTAGTTTGCAAAATTTAAAAACATAGTTATAGCTGCGTAAATATAAAAAAAAAACTTCTATTTACATTTATTGATTAATTATTTCTTTCAAAAAAGGTTTTTCAATGAATATTTATCTTCAATTTCTTATGTTTTTTTCTTACTTTTATTTGATTGCATAATATTTTATAATTTAGCTCACATATATATTTATAATATGATTATAATTAAACGTCTTTTTGATATACCTTATTATCAGTTTGAAAATTATCCAAATGAAAAAATGTTTGTCACTAAGACTGACAACCAATGGGAAGGCATATCTACAGCCGAATTCCTTAAAACAGTTAATTTAATTTCGAGAGGATTAATTTCATTTGGTGTTCAAAAAGGGGATAAAGTATGTATTGCCTCAAGCAATCGTGTAGAATGGAATATGATGGATATTGCAATACAGCAAACAGGTGCTATTGTAGTTCCAATATACCCTAACATATCTATTAGTGACTACAAATATATTTTTAATGATGCAGGAATAAAATTATGTGTTGTAGATTCTAAAGAGCTTTATTCTAAAATTGAAAGTATAAAAAATGACACCTCAACTTTTACACATTTATTTACTTTCAATAAATGTGAAAATTTACCACATTGGTCTGAAATAATAAATAAAGCATCTGAAACAACAATAGCGGAGGTTGAAAATAGAAAAAATCAAATTAAAAATTTAGACCTCGCAACTATAATATATACATCTGGAACAACTGGAAATCCTAAAGGAGTAATGTTGTCACACAATAATCTTCTTTCAAATGTTCAAGGGTGTAGACCTAAAATACCTGCAGATGAACATTCTCGAGTACTAACTTTTTTACCTGCTTGCCACGTTTATGAAAGAATGCTTCATTATTTATACATGACAATTGGTGCAAGTATTTATTTCGCAGAATCATTAGATACAATTGGAGAGAATCTTAAAGAAGTAAAACCTCAAGTATTTACTGCGGTACCAAGACTTATCGAAAAAGTATTTGATAAAATCATGGCAAAAGGAGAAGAGCTTAAAGGTATTAAAAAATCACTTTTCTTTTGGGCTGTTGAATTAGCAGAGGAATATGAAGTAACTGGTAAATCCGCTTGGTATAATTTAAAACTAAGAATTGCTAGAAAATTAATTTTTTCAAAATGGCAAGAAGCTTTAGGAGGAGAAGTCAAAGCTATAGTTTCTGGAAGCGCTGCTCTTCAACCTAGATTGGCTAGAATGTTTTTCGCAGCTGGCATACCTATTTTGGAAGGTTATGGCCTAACCGAAACTTCACCGGTAATTTCCGTAAACTGTTTTAAAAAAGGTATAAAAATTGGAACTGTTGGGACTTTGTTAGAAAATGTCGAAATCAAATTTGCCGAAGATGGTGAGATATTAGTAAAAGGTCCAAATGTAATGATGGGATACTATAATTTACCTGATAAAACTAAAGAAGATATTGACGAAGATGGGTGGTTTCACACAGGAGATATTGGACAATATGTTGATGGTAATTTCTTAAAAATAACCGATCGAAAAAAAGAAATATTTAAAACTTCAGGAGGTAAATATATTGTACCTCAAGCAATGGAAAATAAATTCAAAGAGTCAAGATTCATCGAACAAATTATGATCATTGGTGAAAATCAAAAATTCCCAGCTGCTTTCATAGTTCCTAATTTTGCTTATATTAAAGAATGGCTTTTGAAAGAAAATATTGAATTTGAAGATAAATCTAACAGTGCGATATGTTTAAATAAAAAAGTAATTGATAAAATAAATAATGAAGTTTCTGGATTCAATAAATTTTATGGAAATTGGGAACAAATTAAAAAAGTGGTTTTATTTGATGCCGAATTCTCTGTAGATAGTGGAGAATTAACACCAACTTTGAAACTAAAAAGAAAAATAATTCTTGAAAAATACAGTGATAAATTCGATACTATTTACAATTCTTAAATAGCAACATTTAATTATATATTTTTTTACGATACAAAAATTATAAACATCTTGTTTATTTATCACTAAAAGTGATTTTAATTTTTGCGTGATGAAACTTAGGAAAACCATTTCCTGCTTCAAATTTAAATGTATTTATTAAATTTTTAGCATCCATTCTTAAAGGTGTTGATTTTATAGTTGTCATACTTTGAACTAAAGAAGAGGAAGTGACGTTTCCATAAATATCAACAGAAATATCATAAACAACTTCTCCAGAAGTTAATCCTTTTAAATGAAAATCAGTCTCAGTTAATAATTTTCTTCCAAAATCAACAATTTCACCAGATAAAATTTGGGAATAAGAGTAGCTATTACTCAGAATAAATAGAGATAAAATTATTAATTTCATATTGAAATGTTTTTCATAAAAATTAATAAAAATACTTAAAATGAATTTGATTGTCCTAAAAACAAAATATTTTCAATTTAATTATCTATTTTCGAAACTATATTTTATAAATAAAACCGTACTTTTACACGATTAAAACAACTTTTCATCGGACAAATCATGTGACTGATGTAAGCGAAGCTATGCTTAATCGTTCAAAACAAGCTAGTTACAAATAAATAACAAATTTCATTACTATTAACTTTAAAAATATAAATGAAAATAGCTTTTATAACAGGGGTAACAGGTCAAGATGGAGCTTATTTAAGTGAGTTTTTACTTAAAAAAGGATACATTGTTCATGGTTTAAAGCGAAGGTCTTCACTTTTTAATACTGATAGAATAGATCATTTATACCAAGATCCTCATGTAGAAAGTAAAAACTTCATTCTTCATTATGGAGATATGACAGACAGTACCAATTTGATTCGTTTGATTCAAGAAATTCAACCGGATGAAATTTACAATTTGGCAGCTATGAGTCATGTTGCTGTTTCTTTTGAAACTCCAGAATATACAGGAAATGCTGATGGATTAGGAACTCTTCGAATTTTGGATGCTGTTCGATTATTAGGTTTAGAAAAGAAAACCAGGATTTATCAAGCTTCAACATCTGAACTATATGGTAAAGTACAAGAAGTTCCTCAAACTGAAACTACTCCATTTTACCCAAGAAGTCCGTATGCTGTTGCCAAAATGTACGCATTCTGGATAACGGTAAATTACAGAGAAGCTTATGGTATGTATGCGTGCAACGGAATTTTATTCAATCATGAATCCCCAATTAGAGGAGAAACTTTTGTAACTCGTAAAATCACAAGAGCAGCTTCTAAAATCGCACTTGGTTTACAAGATAAATTTTATTTAGGGAACTTAGATGCTCAACGTGACTGGGGACATGCAAAAGATTACGTCAGAATGATGTGGATGATTCTTCAAGCAGAAGAAGCGGAAGATTGGGTTATTGCAACTGGTACAACAACTCCTGTAAGAGAATTTGTAAGAATGGCTTTCAATGAAGTAGGAATTGAATTAGATTTTATAGGTGAAGGAATCGATGAAAAAGCGATAGTTAAAGCTTGTCATAATTCTGAATATCAAATTGAAATAGGAAAAGAAGTTTTAGCAGTTGATCCCAAATATTTTAGACCAACTGAAGTGGAATTATTAATTGGAGATGCTTCTAAAGCTAAAAATAAATTAGGTTGGGTTGCTGAATATGACTTAAACGATCTTGTAAAAGATATGATGAAAAGTGATGTCAAATTGATGCAAAAAGATCAATATTTAAAAGATGGTGGCTATACCACTTTAAATTATTTTGAATAAATCATGGAAATAACTAAAGATTCTAAGATTTACATTGCTGGGCATAAAGGTATGGTTGGTTCTGCTATATGGAGAAATCTTGAATCAAAAGGATATACTAACCTTATAGGTAGGACATCTAAAGAATTAAATCTTAGAAATCAGATAGATGTTTTAGATTTTTTCAATACTCAAAAACCTGAAGTTGTAATAGATGCTGCAGCACGAGTTGGGGGGATTTTAGCAAACAATAATTTTCCTTATCAATTTTTAATGGAGAATTTACAAATTCAGAATAATTTAATAGACGCTGCTCATATTAATAATGTTTCTAAATTCATATTTTTAGGAAGCTCTTGTATTTATCCAAAATATGCAGATCAACCATTAAAAGAAGAATCATTACTTACTTCCTCTTTAGAAGAAACAAATGAATGGTATGCAATTGCAAAAATAGCAGGTGTAAAAGCATGCGAAGCCATCAAAAAACAATTCGGGAAAGATTTTATCAGTTTAATGCCTACCAATCTTTACGGCACACATGATAACTTTGATTTAAACACCTCACATGTTTTACCCGCAATGATTCGTAAATTTCATGAAGCAAAAATGAAAGAAAGTGAATCAGGGAAAAGTGAGCCTGTCGGGAAAAGTGAGCCTGTCGAACTTTGGGGATCTGGTAAACCTAAAAGAGAATTTTTACATGTTGATGATTTAGCTGAGGCTATTTTATTCACTCTAGAGAATAAATTAGAAGAATCATTTTATAATGTTGGTTCTGGGATTGATTTAGAAATTAAAGAATTAGCACAAATAATTCAAAAAATAGTTGGGCATACTGGAGAAATTATCTGGGATAGTTCAAAACCAGATG
>CALPSU020000071.1 GCA_943326315.2 Chryseobacterium gleum | reverse complement strand
CTTAAATCAGAAGTAGAAGATATATGAAGAAGTTACACTTAAAAGGATTAGATTTTTACAGGTCGATATCTGTTTTAATCGTTTTTATTTGTCATGTTGAACTTTTTAAGTCGAGAGCTGGAATTGAAAACTTTTTACATCTTGATTTTTTTAAATTAAATGGGGGATTAATCGCAATTATATTGTTTTTCACATTGAGTGGGTTTTTGATTACTTATATTTTAGTTCAAAAAAAAAATAAGAATAATGAAATTGATCTGAAAGATTTTTATAAGCGAAGATTATTAAGAGTTTTTCCCTTGTATTTTTTTGTGATAATTTTATCTTATTTCCTTTTTGATTATTCACCCACTTTATTGACGGTTTTTTTAACTTTAATATTAGCCCCTAATATTTCACATATTTTAGGTATAGGTTGGGGGGTTAGTCCTCAAATATGGACAATCGGGACAGAGATTCAGTTCTATTTAATAGGTCCAATAATTATTAAATATTTTAAAAATCTATTACTGATAACCATTTTTCTTTTTTTGGCCTTATCTATTTTACCACATTTCACATTGTTTTTATTTAGTCGATATAACCCTGATCCAGAGATTCTAAATTTCTTATATAGGTTGTTTTTTTGTTTGAAATTTAATTGGATTGTGTGTGGTGGGATTTTTGCTATAATCTATTCAAAACAATATAAATTCATAGATTGGATCAATAGATTTAAGATATTAAGTTATCTAATCATTCTTTCTCCATTTATATTATGGGCTGTGAATTTTAGATTATTTTATTTTGGAGAAGAAATTTATTCCATTTTATTTTCATTTTCAATGCTAATAATGGTTTCTAACCCTAATATTGTAAACTTGGATAATAAAGTGTTTTCTTTCCTTAATACAATTTCATACGGCATGTATATGGTTCATTGGATTGTTCTTCAATTCTTATTTCATAATGATTTATTTAAGAATTTTGACAATGGTTTATTATCAAATGTTACTATTTACACAACAACATTAGGGGTAACAATTCTATTGTCTACATTGACTTATCATTTTATTGAAAAACCATTTTTGAAAATAAAAGAAAAATCAAAAAGTTAATATCTTAATTACGATTGATGAATATTCTTCATATAATACCAACATTAGGTTGTGGAGGTGCTGAAACTTTAGTCAGTAATTTAGCAATTCAGCAAGCCAAAATTGGTCATAATGTTAAAATTGTACTATTAGAACCTTTACATTATACTTTTGAAAATTTTATTTCAAAAGATGAATTATTACGTCTTGTATCAATCGAAAAAATAAGCACACAAATACAGTTTTCTTTTTTAAAAAAAAGCGTAAAACTTTCTAACAACGAGTTTGATGAAATTATTTCAAATTTCTCTCCTCATGTGATACATTCACATCTTTTTCAGGCTGAATTAGTTTCGAGATTTAAAATTTATAAAAATGTAAAGTATTTTACTCATTGTCACAATAATATGACTCAGTTTGATTTTTGGAAGAAAAAATCAATTAAAAGACGTATTATTGATTACCTTGAAATAAGATGGTTATTGAAACAATATAAAAAGACTAATAATAATTTTATAGCAATTTCAAAAAATACAGAATCTTATTTTAAGAAGAGATTACCTAAATCGTTTACTAATCGTGTTACATTTCTCCCGAATTCCATAAATTCTTCATTGTATTTTAATGCTGAAAAATTAGATAATTCCATTACAAAACTAATTACAGTTGGTAATTTGTTAGAGAATAAAGGCCATTTATTTTTAATTGAGGTCGTTTCAGAGTTAAAGAAAATGGACTTCAATATTCAACTTGAAATATTAGGTTTTGGAGTTATGGAAACCATCCTAAAAACCAAAATTGAGGAGTTACAATTGTCAGAAAATGTTTTTTTAAGAGGTAGCGTTTCTGATGTCAATGTTTATTTGAGTAGTGCAGATATATATATTCATGGTGCCTTTAAAGAAGCGTTTGGATTAGTTTTAATTGAGGCAATGGCTTCAAGTTTACCCGTTGTTTCAACTGCTGGTGGAGGGAATAATGAATTGATAATTGAAGGTTACAATGGTTTTTTAATATTGAATAGGGATTTGAATTTATTTGTTGAAAAAGTTAAATATTTGATTGATAATATATCAGAACGAATCAGAATAGGAGATAATGCAAAGGAATATTCGAAAGATTATGATATTAAGTCTTATACAGAAAAACTAATTCAATTATATAAGGGTAATCATTAATTTCTATGTTTTTATTTTCTTTGATTTCAAAAAGTATCTGAATCGCCACCCGATAATAATAAATTAGAATAATCTAAATCATTAAAAGGTAAATAGCCGATTTCAATTGATTCATTTTGATGGAATTTTTGTTTAAATAATTCAAAAAGAAATGAATTTGGCATACTTTCAAGTTTGATTTTTTTAATTCCAATTTGATTTGCGAATGAATTAAGACTTCTGAAAAACGTTTCGGATTCTTCTAAATCAAATTTTTCAATATCTCCGATTAAAATACCATCTCCGAATTTGAACCAAATTTTAAATTTATTTATTTTAACAAAATACGTTTTTTCGCAACTTTTATTTAACAGATAGTCACGATTTCTTAAAACACTTATTCGGTTTTCTATATTGTTTGAAGAAGTGAACGGGGTACATTTATTAAAAAAATAAAAGATGTTAAAATAAAAATAATAGAGTGGTGTGGAGAATTTATATTTATTTAAAAGATTGTAAAAATTCAATGTTTTATATGAATTTTCAAATAATGTCAATCTACCAATTTTTATCCAATTTAATTTTTTGAAAAAGCCATGTGCTGAATTAGGATTTGGAAATCCAAAGGTTAATTGTATACCTTCTTCTTTTGCTAAGTCATGTGTTTTTTTCGCAACACTATAAAATAGTCCTTTCTTCTGATGATTAGGGTTTGTGATAACATCTCCAGTCTGACCAGCAATAAATTGTGATTTTCCATCAGTCATAATACAAGGGAATATACCATAAAAAGCAGCAGGTTCACCTTTGTGGTCATAAGCAAAATAGCCAATATTTTCTTTACTTGTATATTTCGTATTGTATTTTTTTTGAAAATAGTCGAATGACTTTGCTTTTCCATGTACAGATTTCATCAAATAGATTAAATCAGATAGATTTGAATTATCTAGCCTTTTGAATGTATAATCTTTATTGTCAATTATTTCCATGAGTATTAATTTATTTGAAAAGCGTATACATTTGATTACACCAAGATACAGATGGATATAATCCAAATCTATCTAGAATTCTATAGTCATTAAAATCATCATCAAAACGATATCCATCTGCAGCTAATTGATACTTATAACCTATCTTCTCAGCTACATTAATTAATTCTCTACTATAGGAACTATCAGGATAAGCCAATTCTGTAATTTCTCTTTGTAATAAATTTTCAAGATAATTTTTAGAATCAATTAATTCCTTTTCCGCTTCAATTAAAGGAATATTTGCTAGATTATTATGCCAATAAGCATGAGATTCAATTTTAACGTAAGGACTTTTATCTACTTCTATTAATTGTTCATTCGACATTAATTTCCAGTAATCAAAATAGTTTTCATTTTCTTTGAAATTTATTCCTTTATTTTCAAATTCAGAGAAGACTTTTAATTTAAATTCATAATTACCTTTTAATTTAATTACTTCATTTAAAGTTTTATTGAGTTCTGATGAAAAATATTTTCCTTGAGTATTTTTCTGATAAATTACTTCTTCTATCTTAATATTTTCTGTATGAATGTAACTCGAGATATCTAAAAAATCTGGCCATAAAATATCATATTGAGTTTCATTTAATCCAGTAACGTAAATTGTAGCCGGAACTTTTTGTTCGTTTAAAAATGGCACGGCATATTTATAATTATTTAAAAACCCATCGTCAAAAGTAATGGCTATATTACTTTTTGTAGGGTCAAATTTTTCCTCAAAAAAATCTTGTAGTGAAATAATATTAGTATGCTTTTTAAGAAATAAAATTTGTTTTTTAAAATTTTCTACGCCAATACACCGTGAATTAAATTGAGTATTTTCGTTCGAATCAACACCATGGTACATAACAATTGTATTGATCTTTTTGTTTGAAATTAATATTTTTTCAAGTTTTAAAAAAAATAAATTATCAATAACCGTTCGCTCAATTTTTGATTTAATTCGAGATATTAATGACATTTCGTAAGAATTAAAGTAAGTTTTATTTTAAGAAGTAAAATAATTAAAAAGGTATCGTACAGGTAAAGGATATGTCCATTCGATTCTATTACCCCCACTATAATAGGAAGGGTAAATGAAACAACAAATAAATGTCAAAAATGCTATTTTTCTTGTAAAATGAATTGAGTCATTCTCAATGATAATTTTGATTGAAACAAAAATAGCTGGAAAAAGAAATGCAGCACTTCTTGTCATATCTACTACTAAGCAGCTAGATAGTATAACGCAAAATATAGATAGTAGAAATAACGAGACTGCCAGTTTTTCTTTTTTGAATAATAGCGTAATAATCGATATCAAAATGAATATCCAAAAACCTTCTAAACCATGCCAAATACTTAAGGGAATCATATTTAAATTGGAAGCTAAAACTTGTAATCCAATTCCTGCTGATTGAGTTTTAAGTCCGAAAAAGTATGTAAGAGAAAAACGAGAGATTAGGTATAGAAGTCCACCTAAAATGACAGAAATCGTAAATTTTGTGAATAGTTTTCGTGAGACATTTGAATCATGAATAAACCAATATAAAAAAACAAACGAACAAGCAATGAATCCCCTTTCATCTGTAAATGAAGTCATAGCAACACTTGAAGCAATAAGAAAAATATTTTTTTTATACAATGCTAGTAACAAAAAAAACAATGCAAAACCATCAAAGGCTCCTCTTAACTCTAAAAAAGAAACTTTTCCAGCATAGATAAATGGTAGTGAAAGTGTTATGATAAATGCAGAGAAATTATCTTTTGTAATTTCTTTTAAGACTTTTGCAGATACATAAAAAAGCAATACGCCGAAAACATACTGTAAGCAAATAATTCCAAAAACAGAAAGATGTAATAACTTTGCTATGAGTGGAACGCTTAAACGAAAAGTTAATTTGGATTGGTGACTTATATCAAAATAATCATGCTGTTCAAATGGATGTTTTACTTGTGTCATAATCGCATTCCAAGACTCTACAATATAAGGATCGTTATATACGCAGTTGTAATTTGGATAGCTGAAAAAAATAACGAATAATGAACAAAAGAGCGACATCCAAATCATCCAATATTTATTCGTTGTGAATTTTTCACTTAGATAAATTGAATACTGAAAAATTGACGAAATGTAAGTCGAAATCATAATTATTTTTTCTTAAAATCTCCTTTTGAGAAAAATTTCTCAATGAAACAATACATTAAAATAAAGAAATAACGACTTCCCATTTCTTGAATATTTAATTTTGAGACACCAAATTTTCTATTTGTCCAAGTATTTGGAATTATAGAGTATGAATACCCACGGATAATCGCTTTTAATGGTAACTCAATTGTTAAATTAAAATGAGGAGATAAAATTGGTTGAACACCTGATATCACCTCTTTTTTATAAAGTTTGAAAGCGTTAGTTGTATCGTTGTACTTGATATTCATCACCATTCGAATTATTCTATTTGCAATTCGATTTATGATTTTTTTCACAAAAGGGTAGTCAAATACTTTACCACCTTTGCTCCAACGAGTTCCAAAAACACAATCAACATTTTTTTCAATCATTTCGTTATAGAATCGAACTAAATCTTTAGGGTCATCTGATAAATCGGCCATCATTATAGCTACACAATCTCCTGAAAATCTTTCTAATCCATATCGAATCGCAAATCCAAATCCGTTAGGACCTAAATTTGTCACATATTTTACAGTCGAATATTTATCACTTAAAGTTTGAAGAACGTTTTCGGTATCGTCTTTTGAATTATCATTTACGACTAAAATTTCATGATCAATTTTACTATCTATTAAAGTAGTTACAACTAAATCAATAGTTTCTGTAATTGATTCTTCTTCGTTATATGCCGGAATGACAACACTTAATACCATAATTTAACTTAATATTTCTTTAACTTTTGCCTCGTTATTCTTTAACCAATCAAAAATATCTATTAATATTTCTTTCGGATAAATTAAAGGCCTCCAACCCGATAATTCTTCAATTTTTGAGTTATCAGAAATGTAAATTGGAATGTCTGCTGTTCTATTTTCTACAATTTTATTCATTTTAATTGTATTTCCTGTAATTTCTTGACAATAATTTGTCAATTCATTTAAGGAAACACTTACATCATTTCCTCCTCCTACATTGAAAATTTCATTGTTGAACTTTGAAATATCTTGAATTTGTAGAACAACTAGATTATATAAATCGTCGATGTGAAGAATATCTCTTAATTGTTTTCCTTCACCACCAAAACCTATATAACTCAATTCTTTATTCCAAAAATGTTTAGCAAGCCATAGAACAACAACTCCTTGGTCAATTTTCCCCATTTGCCATGGTCCTGTTAAAACTCCACATCGATTGATTACAGCATTTAGGTTGTAATATTCAATATATTCTTGAATTAATAATTCAGAAGAAAGTTTACTTGTTCCATAAAATGAACGGGCACCTGATAGAGAAAAATCTTCGTTTATTCCTTTTGTAGAAATTCCGCTTAAGGTTTGATTTTCATCTATTTCTAATCTTGTTTTACCTTCAGAATAATTGATTTTATTTAGATTAGCAATTGGGTATACTCTACTTGTAGATAAGAAAATAAATTTCGCCTTATTTTTAGTTGCAAAGTTTAGGCAATTGATAGTGCCCAATAAATTCGTGTTTAAGACATAATCTGGTGTTGAATTAATTCCAGATAAAACAGAAGGTTCCGCTGCAGCTTCTATTAAACAGCTTATTTCACCAATATCATTAAAATCTTCTTTATTTCGAATATCTCCATGGATGAATTCAATTCCTAATTCTTTTAACCTTGGAATATTTAATTCAGAACCTCTTCTTTTTAAATTATCAAAAGCTATTATTTTGATTGACGGAAAATTAGTCTTCAGTTTTATAGCAAGATTTGAACCTACAAATCCACAACCTCCTGTAATTAAAATTGTTTCTGTCATTTCTAATTTTTAAAGCTTAATATTAATTTTCTAACTGTTAAATATGTATTGTTTTTTTCAAGTACAAACCCTTTGTCAACATGTTTCATACTCCAAGAGAATGAATTTATCATCATGAAAATTAGCAGGATACACGAAGGCAGTATAGTTTTAAAATTTAATTTCGGAATTGTCTTAAAAGAATAAATGGTATTATTTTCTGAATTATAATCCGAAAGAAACATCGTTAATGATAAAAGGATAAATATAAAATGAATATTTAACCATCTTCCCCAATCAATTGTCAAAAAAAATATAGGCCATGAAAACACTAAGGTTGCTAAACATACAATAGTAAAGTTTTTAATAGTTAATAGTGTTGTTTTAGATTTTAAAACAAATAATATCATTGGTATAAATGTAATTAAAAACGAAATCAAATAGGTCTTATAATTATGTTGAGCTGCAAAATTGAGTGCGTTTTGTTTTCCTCCACTAAACCCTTCCTTAGGCCAGGACATTATACCTTCCATAATAGCCTCTTTAACACCGTATTCTTTTAAAACAGCCCATGTTTGACCTTGATTAATATCTCCTCCAATAAAAAAAATGAGAACAGTTGGGATAAAAGATGATAGTACTATTAAAATCAATTGTTTAATAGGAAGTTGAAGATTATTTTGTTTGGAATGAATATATGCAATGACTACAAAATAAGGAAGATAAAAAAATATTAACTCATGGAAAAATGAAAAAATAAATATTAATGAAGCTATAAGAAGTGAATACTTCCATTCTCGAATCTTATTTTTTTGAGTAAGGATGAGGTATAAAATCCCAATTGTAAACAAAAGAATTTCTTTTCTACCAAAGGCATATTGATCGTTTACTAAAAATAAAAAACAGCTAGGAGTTAAAAGGAGTGCCCAAAATTGTAAATTGATTCTTTTACTTTTTAAATAAAACCATGTTAATCCAAAGAACAAAAAATAAAATAATAGTATAAAATAGTAAACTAAATTACCAACATAAATATTTGTTAATTTAGAAAGAAATAAAAATAACGTACCACCAAGACCACGACGTTTGAAACCACCATCTTCAAAGTTTATTAGCCAATCTGCTAAAGCATAACCATCAGAAGTATCAATTCTAAATTTTAAAGATTCATAAAATAGGATTGAGTTAAATAAATTGTAAGTTATGAACCCGAAAAAAAGCATTAACAAGAAACTTTGAATATTCCTTTGAGTGAATTGAAATTTTGACATCGATTTTAACATATGCTTTATTTTTTATTTTAATGTCTCAATTTCTTCTTTCGATGGGTATGTAATTAAAACAGCTCTATGTGGCTTTTGGTATACAAATAGGCTACCAGCAGCAACTGCTGATGCTCCTGCCTCTTTTGCTTTTTTCAAATGATCGATTTCTCCTGCACCACCTAAAGCTACAATAGGAATTTTTACTGCTCCAGAAATACTTTTAATTAAATTATAATCATATCCCTCCATTGTACCATCTTGATCAATAGAATTTACAATTAATTCTCCAACTCCAACATCCTCCATCTTTTTCGCATACTCTAAAGGATTTATTTTGGTGTTATTCTGACCATTTAAAGTGTAAACAGATTGTTTTTTAGTAAGCCAATTTTTTTTCACATCCATTGAAGCTATAATACTTTGACTTCCGAAAATATCTATTGCTTGTTTTAATAGTTTTGAATTTGAAAAAGCACTTGAATTAAGTATAACTTTTTCAATTCCTAAGTTAAAAAGTTGCTCAATTTCTTGAATCGAACTTATTCCCCCACCATATCCCAATGGCATGAAACATTCCGTAGAAATTTCAGATATTAATTTAAAATTTGGACCTCTTTTTTCTGCTGAAGCCATAATATCAAGAAACACTAGTTCATCTACTTCTTTATCATTAAAAATCTTTATAGCATTTATAGGATCTCCTACATAAGATGGATTTTTAAATTTTATAGTTTTCACCAATCCATTATTTTTAAGAAGTAAACACGGTATGACTCTAGTTCTTAACATCTTTCAATAAAATTTTTAAATAGGGTCATTCCAAATTTATGACTTTTTTCAGGATGAAATTGAACGCCCATTATATTTTCTTTGACAATTGCAGATGTGAATTCTATTCCATGTTTAGTTGTCATTAATTTATTTTCTTCATTTTCACAAACTACATGGTAGCTATGAACGAAATAAAAACGCGGTTTTTCATGATAATTTTCACATAAGAAATGGGATTGAGGGAAATTTACGTCATTCCATCCCATATGCGGAACCTTTAGTTCGGGAAAATCAGATAGTTGAAATTTAACCGTTTTAGCATTCACCCATCCTAATCCTTTTACATTTCCTTCCTCACTATAATTTGTCATTAGTTGCATACCTAAGCAAATACCGAGTGTAGGTGTTTTTTGTTGAATAACTTTTTCATTTAAAACATCAATTAAACCTAATTCTTTAAGGTTATTGATTGCTTTTTCAAATGAACCAACTCCGGGTAGTATTATTTTAGTAGCTTTGGATATAACTTCAATATCCGAAGATACAATTGAAGCGTGCCCAATCTTTTTAATAATATTTGAAACGGAACCTAAGTTCCCCATTTTATAGTCTACTATTACTATCATG
>CALPSU020000070.1 GCA_943326315.2 Chryseobacterium gleum | reverse complement strand
GCTACTGCATATTTAGCTTCGATTGCTGTCCATGGATCTGGCATCAATTGTTTGATACCTAAAGACATTTTTCTTTCTTCTCTGTCTAATGTTAAGATAACAGCTTTAACTGTATCTCCAACTGACATGAAATCTTGAGCAGAACGTAAGTGTTGAGACCAGCTCATTTCTGAAACATGGATTAAACCTTCTACACCTGGAGCAATTTCAACAAATGCACCGTAGTCAGCCATAACAACAACTTTTCCTTCTAATGTATCACCAATGTTCAAAGCCATATCTAACGCATCCCATGGGTGTGGTTGTAATTGTTTTAAACCAAGAGCGATACGTTTTTTATCGTCATCGAAATCTAAGATTACAACATTTAATTTTTGATCTAATTCAAGAATCTCATCTGGGTGATTAACACGTCCCCAAGAAAGATCAGTAATATGGATTAATCCATCAACACCACCTAAATCGATGAATACACCGTAAGAAGTAATATTTTTAACAGTACCTTCTAATACTTGACCTTTTTCAAGTCCAGAGATAATTAATTTTTTCTGCTCTTCTAACTCAGCTTCAATAAGTGCTTTGTGAGAAACAACAACATTTCTAAATTCTTGGTTGATTTTAACAACTTTAAATTCCATGTTTTTACCAACGTAAACATCATAGTCACGAATAGGTTTAACATCAATTTGAGAACCAGGTAAGAATGCTTCAATACCAAATACATCAACGATTAAACCACCTTTAGTACGACATTTAACGAAACCAGTAATAACTTCACCAGTACGTAATACATCATTAACATGAATCCATGCTTTGTGCATACGAGCAGTTTTGTGAGAAATAATCAATTGACCGAAACGATCTTCTTGACATTCTACAAAAACGTCTACTTTGTCACCAACTTTTAAATCTGGATTGTAACGGAATTCACCATTTGGAATTACTCCTTCAGATTTAAATCCAATATTGATTACAACTTCTCTTTTAGTAATTGCGATAACTGTTCCTTCAATTACTTCTTTCTCATTAATTGAAGTTAAAGTATTAGTGTAAGTGTCTGATAACTCAGAACGCTGTGCTAACGTGTAACCATCTAATGATAATGCATCCCAATCGAAATCAGAACTTCCTTGACCTGTAATTTTGTTTTCTGCCATTTGGCTTTTTAAATTGTATTTCGAGCAACTTTATAAATCCCGAAAGCGATTAATAATTAACTGCTTAAAAATAAAGTTCGCAGTTTATTGAATTTAAAACAAAGTTAGTGAATAAATATTTTTAATTAACAAAAAAATAGAAAATATTTTCAGACGTAAATTGAATAAAAAAAAGTTGACATATTATTGCCAACTTTTAGTTATTGATGAGAATTTATTTAGCTTAAACTTTAAAATCCTAAAGTGCTTTTGCTCTAGCTTTATAAGCATCTGATTTCTCCATATTTCCAATACTTCTGTTTAATTGAGAAAGTATAGTTAATACATTTTTATCATTAGGTTTTTTTCCAATATATTTTTCCAAAGGAGCAATGGCTCTATTGTATATTTCCATTGCTTGTTTTTCAAGGACTTTTATTTTGGGGTCATTGTATTTTAAATTATTTGTTTGTGCAATCACACTTCCTGCCCAATTTACTAGAGTTGCTCCTAATTGATACATAGCATCTTCATAATCTGGATCAATCTCTAAAGCTTTATTGAAAGCTGCTTCAGCTTTTTCATTTTGTTTTAAATCAATGTAAATCGATCCTATAGTTAAATGTAATAATTTGTTTTTTGGATCTTTTTCTATTGCTTCATTTAGTAGAGATTCAGCACCTGTTGGATCATTAGCTTCAAGACAACTATTAACAGCTTCTAATAAAACCTCTTTATCCTGAGGGAATTTAACCCGGCCTTCAGTTATGATAGCTTTTGCTTCAGCGAATTGTTTGTTTTTTCTGTAAGAATTTGAAGCTAATGCATAAGTAAGAGGACCTTTATATCCTAGTTTTGCAAGTTTCTCAAACGTTTTAGCTGCTTCACCATTTTCATTGAATTTCTCAAAACATAAAGCAGAATTAAATAATGAATTTGTATCAATAACATTAATTGCATCCATAAGTTTAACTTGACTTGAATACATTTCAGCAGCTTCTTTATAATTTTTGTTATTATAAAGATTCATTGAAATAGATTCTAAAACTTGATGTTTTTCGTTTACAGACTCTTGGATGTCTTCTTTGAATTTGTCATTAATATTATATCCAGCTTTAAAAGATATTGCTGCATCATTTATAGCTGATTTACCTACTAGGTTTAACAAAGAAGAATCTTTAGAGTCATATCCCAATAAGTATATTGTTGAATAAATAGTTCCTTTTAACATTAAAGTTTTTGGACTTTCTTTTGTTGTCGGATTTTCTGCTGCTAAATCTATATATTTCTTTGCATCTATGAGGGCTTTTTTTGCACCAGCAAGATTACCGCTAGAAATTGCATTTGAGTATGTGTTTTTTAATGCTACAGCAGCTGATGTTTCGTTATTTTTTTGAGCTATAGCTGTAACACTTGTTAAAATAATCGATCCAACTACTAATGTTGACTTTATTACATTTTTTTTCATTATCTATAATTTTAGAAAAATATTAATCTGCTTGCTCTTCTTCATTTTCTTCTGAAGTTTCGATATTATCTTCAGGATTGATTTCTGTAGGAATAATAATTTCCCCATCTTCCCCTATAATTACATCTTCGTCTTCATCCTCGCTTCTAGGAACTCTTGCTACTGCTGCAATTGCGGCAGTACCTTTTAAGTTGATTAATCGAACACCTTGAGCTGCTCTTCCCATCGTTCTTAATGTATCAACATGCATACGAATTGTTATTCCTGATTTAGTGATAATCATTAAATCATCTTCATTCGAAACATTTTTGATTGCTAATAATGGTCCAGTTTTATCAGTTATATTTAAGGTTTTCACACCTTTCCCTCCACGATTAGTAACTCTATATACTGGTTCGTTATCTTCTGGATCATTTAAATAAGTTCGTTTACCATATCCTTTTTCAGAAACTACTAAAATAGTAGAGTGAATGTCTTCGGCGCAAATCATACCTATAACTGCATCAGTATCGGAAGTTAAAGTTACACCTCTTACACCTGAAGCATTTCTACCCATTGGTCTAACTTTAGATTCGTTGAAACGTATTGCTCTTCCATTTGTAGTAGCTAAAACGATTTCATGAGATCCACTTGTTAATTTAGCTTCTAATAATTCGTCATTTTCACGAATTGAAATAGCGTTAATTCCATTTGTTCTTGGACGAGAATAAGCAGCAAGAGAAGTTTTCTTGATGATTCCTTGTTTAGTACACATGATAATGAAATTATTTTCAACATATTCTTTGTCAGTTAAATCTTGAACCTTAACGTAAGCTTTAACCTTGTCATCTTGTTCAATATTTAATAAGTTTTGAATAGCTCTACCTTTTGCAGTTTTACTTCCTTCAGGAATTTCATAAACTCGCATCCAGAAACATCTTCCTTTTTCAGTGAAGATTAATAAATAATTATGATTAGTTGCAACAAATAATTGCTCTAAGAAATCTTTATCTCTTGTGGTAGAACCTTTCGATCCCATACCACCTCTGTTTTGAACTTTGAATTCTGTTAAGCTTGTGCGTTTAATATATCCTGCATGAGATATTGTAATAATCACTTCTTCGTCAGCGATTAAATCTTCCATTCTCATTTCTGTTGCAGAGTATTCAATTAGAGAGCGTCTTGCATCTCCGTATTTATCTTTGATAATAGTTAATTCATCTATGATAATTTGCATTCTTCTTTCAATACGAGCAAGGATGTCTTTCAAATCTGTAATTAACAACATTAAGTCATTAAATTCTGCTCTTAATTTATCTTGTTCTAGGCCCGTAAGATGACGAAGACGCATTTCAACAATAGCACGAGATTGAATATCAGAAAGCGCAAATCTAGCCATTAAATTCTCGCGCGCTTCTTCTGGACTCTTTGATGCTCTAATTATCTGAATTACTTCATCTATATTGTCTGAAGCAATAATAAGACCTTCTAATATATGAGCTCTTTCTTCTGCTTTTCTTAACTCAAAAATGGTACGTCTATTAATAACTTCATGTCTGAAATCTACAAATACACCTATCAATTGTTTTAAATTTAGCAATTGAGGTTTGCCATCAACTAGACAGATATTGTTAACAGAAAAAGATGTTTGTAATGAAGTGAATTTAAATAATTTATTTAAAACAACGTTAGGAATTGCATCACGTTTTAACTCATAAACGATTCTCATTCCATTTCTGTCAGATTCATCCCTGATGTCAGAAATTCCTTCAATTTTTTTATCATTAACCAAGTCAGCCGTTTTCTTTATCATGTCGGCTTTGTTAACTTGGTACGGGATCTCAGTAACGATAATTTGTTCTCGACCGCCAACTTCTTCAATTTCAGCTTTAGCACGCATTACGATTCTGCCACGACCTGTCATTAAGGCATCACGCACACCTTCATACCCATATATAATTCCTCCAGTAGGGAAATCGGGTGCTTTTACATGTTGAAGTAATTCTTCTATTTCAATATCATTATTATTTACGTAGGCAATTGTGCCATCGATTATTTCTGATAAATTATGAGGCGCCATATTAGTAGCCATACCTACTGCTATTCCGCTAGCTCCATTCATTAAAAGATTTGGTATCTTAGATGGCATTACAGAAGGTTCTGTTAAACTCTCGTCAAAGTTAGGTGTGAAATCAACCGTTTCTTTATCAAGATCTTCAAGCATTTCTTCAGCAATCTTTTTCAATCTAGCTTCAGTATAACGCATTGCTGCCGGACTGTCACCATCGACAGAACCGAAGTTACCTTGACCATCAACCAAAGGATAACGTAAAGACCAAGGTTGTGCCATACGAACCATAGCATCGTAAACAGAAGTGTCACCATGTGGATGATACTTTCCAAGAACTTCTCCAACTATTCTTGCTGATTTTTTATGAGGACGATTCGATTGTACACCAAGGTCTTGCATACCGTAAAGCACCCTTCTATGTACTGGTTTTAAACCATCTCGCGCATCTGGGAGTGCTCTGGAAACAATAACCGACATTGCATAATCAATGTATGCCGATTTCATTTCATCTTCAATATTAATCTGGATTATTCTTTCACCATCAGCCATATTGTCACTTTTATTTTTTATCGCACAATATTTGTGCAGAGTTAATTCGAGCGACGAAAGTAGTTATAATAAGGTTAAATATTTTAGGTTCAATTTCTATTTTACTAACAAAAATCTGTGGAAAATTGATTGAAAAGGGGAGTTATTAACATTTTATTAATTTTATATTTGTAATTCGCTATTTATTATTTATTTAGTATCGAATTTTTTAAAAGTTATGGAAGCAAAATTTTCACCAAGAGTAAAGGATGTCATAAGTTATAGTCGAGAGGAAGCTTTACGATTAGGTAATGATTTTATAGGTGTTGAGCATTTATTACTTGGTTTAATTCGTGAAGGAGATGGTAGAGCGATTAAGATATTAACAGAATTTCATTTAGACCTACCTCAAATTAGACAAGAAGTAGAATCTACTTTGGTTAAATCCTCAAAAAAAACAAGTCAACCAATGGCTAATATACCATTGGTTAAACAAGCAGAAAAAGTGTTAAAATTTACATACTTGGAAGCTAAATTATTTAAAAGTCCAATGATTGGGACGGAGCACTTATTACTTTCTATTTTAAAAGATGAAGATAATGTTGCTTGTAGAATATTAAATAAATATGGTGTTATTTACGATAATGTAAAAGACGAATTAGAAACTATGAAAGACGAAAAAACAACCCCGAGAGCTGAGTTCCCTGGTGGGCAAGAAGAAGAAAGCGAATCTTTTGCAGCTCAAAAGAAAACTGCTGATCCAAAATCTAAGACTCCCGTACTAGATAATTTTGGTCGAGATTTGACTAAAATGGCAGAAATGGGTAAATTAGACCCTATTGTAGGACGTGATAAGGAAATTGAACGTGTTAGCCAAATACTTTCAAGAAGAAAGAAAAATAATCCAATATTAATTGGAGAACCAGGAGTTGGAAAAAGTGCTGTTGCTGAAGGTTTAGCATTAAGAATTGTTCAACGTAAAGTTTCAAGAGTGCTTTTCAATAAAAGAGTAGTATCTCTTGATTTGGCTTCTTTAGTTGCTGGTACAAAATACCGTGGTCAATTTGAAGAAAGAATGAAAGCTGTGATGCAAGAAATTGAAAAAAATCCAGATATTATTCTTTTTATTGATGAAATTCATACAATAATTGGCGCAGGAGGAGCTAGTGGTTCTTTAGATGCTGCAAATATGTTTAAACCAGCTTTGGCTCGAGGAGAATTACAAGCAATTGGAGCTACAACTTTAGATGAATATCGTCAATATATTGAAAAAGATGGAGCTTTGGTTCGTCGTTTTCAAAAAGTAATTATTGAACCAACGACTGAAGAAGAAACTATTCAAATATTAAATAATATTAAAGAGCGTTACGAAGCTCATCATTCAGTAAATTATACTCCTGAAGCTATTGTTGCCTGCGTTAAATTAACAGAACGTTATATTACGGATAGACATTTACCTGACAAAGCGATAGATGCTTTAGATGAAGTAGGTTCAAGAGTTCATATTACTAATATTAATGTTCCTTCTGATATAACTGAAATTGAAAAAAGTATTGAAGAATTAAAAGATTTGAAAAACGAAGTTATCAAATCTCAACAATATGAAAAAGCTGCAGAATTACGTGATAATGAACGTAAACTTCAAGAACAATTAGAGATTGCAAATAAAAAATGGGATGATGAATCTAAAGCTAACCGAGTTATGGTTACTGAAGAAAATGTCGCAGAAGTTGTTTCTATGATGTGTGGAGTTCCTGTTACTAGAATTACGGAAGGCGAAAGTGGTAAATTAGCCAAAATGACTGAAGAAATGACTGGAAAAGTTATTGGTCAAGATGAGGCTGTTAGCAAAGTTGTCAAAGCAATTCAAAGAAGTAGAGCAGGATTAAAAGATCCTAATAAGCCAATCGGTTCTTTCTTTTTTCTAGGGCCAACAGGTGTAGGTAAAACTCAATTAGCAAAAGTATTAGCAAAATATTTGTTTGATTCAGAAGATTCATTGATTCGTATCGACATGTCTGAATTCATGGAAAAATTCTCTATTTCTCGTTTAGTTGGAGCGCCTCCAGGTTACGTTGGTTATGAAGAGGGTGGACAATTAACTGAAAAAGTTAGAAGAAAACCATATTCAATAGTTCTTTTAGATGAAATTGAAAAAGCACACCCAGATGTTTTTAATTTATTGTTACAAGTTCTAGATGATGGTCATATGACTGATGGTTTAGGTCGTAAAATAGACTTTAAAAACACAATCATCATTATGACTTCAAACATCGGAGCTCGTCAGTTAGCAGAATTTGGAACAGGTGTTGGTTTTGGTACTAAATCTCAAGTTGATCAAGTTGTTGATAATTCAAAAGTAGTTATTCAAAATGCACTTAGAAAAGCTTTTTCTCCAGAATTCTTAAACAGAGTTGATGATATGATTATCTTCCATTCATTAAAACGTGAGGATATTCATAAAATTATAGATCTTGAATTAGCGAAATTATACGGTAGAATTTCTTCTTTAGGTTATTCAATTGAAATGACTGAAAAAGCAAAAGATTTTATTTGTGATAAAGGTTATGATGAAAAATTTGGAGCTAGACCTTTAAAACGAGCTATTCAAAAATTCATCGAAGATCCATTAGCTGAAGAAATTGTAAAATCAAATTTGAAAGAAGGAGATAAAATTTTATTAGATATTGTTGAAGGTGAGCAAGAGCTTAAAGTTTCAATTGAAAAGGCTAAAAAAACTAAAGTTAAATAATAATTACTTTTTTTAAAATATAAGGGGAAATTCGTTTCCCCTTTTTTGTTTATGAAATATTATATCTTATTTTTTGTATATTTTTTTAGTTATATTTCTTTAGGTAATACTAAAAATAAAGAGATTAATTCATTGAATTTCATTAATGATGGTAATGAAAATTTAGAAACTATTTTTATTGAATCAAATCAAACTAAAAAAAATGTTGAATTATTATTTAATCTAGATCGATTAGATCATGAATTTACAAAAGCATTCAATTTAGATGCTAAATTCACTGATTATTGGAATAAAAATAAATTTAATTGGCATTTTATAGATTTAAATAATGATGGAGTATTTGAATTGATATTTTCTGCTAATCCAAGTGGTAAAAATGATGAATATAGTTCTATCGAAGTATATGTTTTTAAAAAAAATAAATCCATACCTTTTTTAATTTATAAGGAATCAGGTGCACTATTCGCATTTAAAGTTCATCCAAATACGAACGAGATAATATTATTTCAACATCGTTTCCCATGTTGTTCCTCATTTAGTCATAATATTAATATGATTCGTATTGTAAATAATAAAATTATACTCCGAAAAAAATATTTTGTAATTAACAAAACAGGAGAGAATGAAATATTTTATCCTAAATCTTTTCACTATGATTCAAGATATCATTATTTAAATCGAAATGAAATTTTAAGATGGTCTTGTGGAGAAAAGTCTAAAAACTTAAAAGGGAATTTCTTCGAAAATATTATCGCTATTTATCCTAAAAATTCACCATATAAAATAATATATTCAACTCTAAATTGGAAATATGTTTTAATGTGTGCGCCACCAATGAAATCTAAAAAAATAAAAACACTTATTAATAAAGAAAATTTTTTAGACGTTCGAGTTTTTGGTTGGATTAAGAAATAGTAGGGGGTATGTAATTTTCAGTAGCTGTTCTTACAGAACCATGTTTTTTTAATAGTATTTCCGCTTCTTCATAAGGAATATCTAAAGTGTCTTGAATCATCTTAACACCTCTGTCAATTAATTTATTATTGCTTAATTGCATGTCAACCATTCGATTTCCTTTTATATGACCAAGTTTAATCATTAGTGATGTTGAAATCATATTTAAAATCAATTTTTGCGCAGTTCCAGATTTCATTCTTGTACTTCCTGTAACGAATTCTGGTCCAACTTCAGGGGTAATAGGAAAATCAGCTAATATTGAAAGAGGACTTCCCGGATTACATGAGATTCCTGCAGTAAGTACACCTATTTTTTTTGCATTTTCTAATGCGCTTAATACATATGGAGTACTTCCAGATGCAGCTATTCCAATTAAGGAATCATTAGAATTTATTGCATATTCATTTAAATCTTCCCAGCCTTGTGATGTACTATCTTCTGCAAATTCAACAGCTTTTCTTATCGCAGAGTCTCCACCAGCAATAATACCTACAACAACTCCATGTTCAACACCAAAAGTAGGAGGGCATTCACTGGCATCAACAATTCCAAGTCTCCCACTTGTTCCAGCTCCAATATAAAACAATCTACCACCATTTTTCATTCTTTTGAAACATTCATTAACAAAAGATTCTATAGCGAATAATTCTTTTTCGATAGCAAAAGCAACAGTTTTGTCTTCATTATTAATATTCGTTAATAAATCAATTGTAGACATTGTTTCCAATGCTTGATAATTTGAAGAAGCTTCAGTAGTTTTTTTCATTAGAAATGGTGTAAATTATATTAAATATGCTTGAGAGTTTTGGTCAAGTAGTTCAACTTCAACTCTTTCTTTTAAAGTTGTTGATAGACTTATACCTACAAAATCAGCTTTTATAGGATATCTTCTATGTTGCCTATCAACTAAAGCTACTGTTTTAATAGCTTTAGTAGCTTGTTCAAGTAGCTTAACCAATGC
>CALPSU020000069.1 GCA_943326315.2 Chryseobacterium gleum | reverse complement strand
TCTTTCGATCATTCCTTTCCAATAATATTTATTTCTCGTTGAGGAAAAGGTACAATAATAGCATATTCTCTAAATAATCGATCAATTTCTAATCGAATATCTGATTTAAAGTTATTTATGTCCCAACTTTGATCTGCCCAAAAAAGCAATTCCATTTCTAATGCATTTTCTCCAAAATTTGCTAATCGTACAATAACCGGTTGTGACTTTTTAACTTTTGGGTGACTTAATGCTGCTTGTTTTAGTAATCTTCCCACTAGCTCTGAGTTTGAGCCATAAGCAACATGAACATTTATTTTAAAACGAGATAATTCTGATCCATGAGACCAGTTTTCTACGTGTTCTTGTGTTAATTTATTATTTGGTATAATTAATACATTTCCCTCTCTAGTTTCTATTTGCGTAGTTCTAACACTAATCCTTAAAATTTTTGCAACGATTGGCTCAGTCGTTCCTGAATTACTCATCTCAATAATATCCCCAACTTTTACATTTCCTTCAAACAATAAAATTATTCCTGAAAACATGTCTTTAAAAACGTCTTGAAGTCCTAACCCAACTCCAACTAATAAAGCTGCTGATCCAGTTAATAGAATTGCAATCTCAATTTCTAACGCTTTTAGACAAATGAAAAAAGAAAAGATATAAATAACATATTTAGCCATTTGGTGGTAAACATATTCCGATCCTTGATTTATTTCATTATTTTCTTTGAAGCGTTTTGAAATGTAAAGTTTAGTGAAATTTACAAGCATTCTAGACGCAAAATAAATTGCAATAATGATTAAAATGTGATAGAAACTGAACGTAAATTTTTTAGACTCTATGAACTTATAATTGATAAATTCACCAAAGGATACATTCTCGTTATTGATATTGAAACTTAAAACTGCAATATAAGTTGCTAAAGCATAAACACCTTGACTTAATAGTCGAAGCCAAGTAACTTTCTGAGCATCAACTCGAATGTTTGCCTGACTTAACATTCTTTTCAAAAGTCTATGTATAAATCTTCTCAATAAAGAAGCTCCAAAAATAATTATGGATAAGAAAAAAAGGTTAAATAAACAAACGTTATAAGGCCCTAGTTTGAATAATGTAGCAGTAAACATATTAGCGTATTATGATTCCTAATTTTTCTGAAAGCATTCTATCAACTTTTGACAGTGCCATTTGTTCAGATAATAAGTTAATTAAATTTTGTTCATCTGTATCTTGATCTTCAATATTTTGATCATATTTTTCAAGTTCTTTTACAATGTCCTGAATTCGTTGTCTGATTTTTGCCAATTTAAAGGAATAGATAGAACCAATAATTGCTTGTGGTAATTTATCAAACTCAGTATTCGTTTCTATTTTATATTTAGTAAGCCATTGCGGACTTATTTCATGTTCCTCATGTTCTATTTCACTTACAAATTTCACGATTTCTTGGTCTTCGTGTCGTAAGAAAAAACTGGATTTGTATAAGGTATTTTCGGTTAAACCATCTACCATGATTTTATGTAATCGATTATACAATGGGTTTGTAAAAACTAATTCATCTTTATCTAATTCATGACAAATTAATTCTACTACACTTGTTTCGATTTTTTGTTTTTCACCTTCTTCGTTAATGTGGTCTGTTTCAATAGCAAATCGGCCATATTTTATCATTTTCCGCATTAAATCACGTTCATTATGATCGTCTGTGATTTGTTCTGGTTTCTGACTTTGAGTAGCATGATTTACAGGTTCAAATTCGATTGGAATATCTCTTATTTCTGGTTCAGAAACTTGTTTAGAAATAATTCCTTTTCGAAGTTTATTCAATTCATTTGTAACGATTTGTTCACTCATGTCGAAGCGAATTGCTACTTCTTTAGAATAAACAGAACGAGTAATTTGATCTGGTATTAAAGCAACTGAATGAATCATATCCCGAATTAATTCTGCTTTTTTTATCGGATCATTTTGACTATCTTTCAATAAGATATCCGTTTTGAAAGAGATAAAATCTTGTGTGTGCTCTTTTATATAGTTTTCTAATTCAGAAGAACTAACACTTTTTGAATAGGAATCAGGATCCTCTCCTTCAGGGAATAATACAACTTTTACATTTAATCCTTCTTCTAAAATTAAATCTATTCCTCTAAATGATGCCTTTATTCCTGGAGCATCACCATCATAGAGTATCGTAATAGTTTGAGTATATCGACGAATTAATTTTATTTGGTCTTTGGTAAGTGAAGTTCCAGATGAAGATACAACATTTTGTATCCCAGCTTGATACATACTTATTACGTCTGTATATCCTTCACATAAAAAACAATTATCGTATTTTACTATATCTCCTTTTGCAAAATGAAGTCCGTAAAGAATTTCACTTTTGTTATAAATAATACTTTCGGGAGAATTGAAATATTTTGCAATTTTTTTATCTGTAATTAATGTTCTTCCTCCAAAACCGAGCGTTCTACCAGAAACACTGTGAATTGGAAACATTACTCTTCCTCTAAAAAAATCAAATTGTCGATCATCTTTCGATTTAACTAAACCAACTTTTTCTAGATATTCTAATTTGTATCCTTTTGCTAAAGCAGCTTTCGTGAAATCATCACTTTTATTTACACAGTATCCTAATTGGAATTTTTTAACAATATCCATTCTAAATCCACGCTCCTCAAAATAGGAAAGTCCAACTGCTTTTCCTTCTTCTGATTCATGCATCGAATTCATGAAATATTCCTTCGCAAATTCATTAATTATATGGAGGCTTTCTCTTTCAGTTATTGCTGCTAATTCTGCTGCTGTAGCAGGAACATCTTCAGGAAGTTGGATTGAGTATTTATCGGCTAACCATTTTAATGCCTCGGGATATGAAAAATGTTCTTTTTCCATCAAGAAAGTAACTACAGAACCTCCTTTTCCAGTTGAAAAACATTTAAATATTTGCTTGGCAGGTGAAACTACAAACGAAGGAGATTTTTCGTCCGTAAAAGGACTTAATCCTTTTAAATTTGATCCGGCTCTTTTTAAATTTACAAATTCCCCTATAACTTCTTCTATACGAGAAGTTTGCATTATTTCATCTATTATATGTGGAGGAATTTTTGCCATTAATAAATTTAGAAATTTGTTATTTTCATAGGAGTTTGACTATAATCTTCTTCTTTTATTAATTTGCCTTTCTCATCGTAAAATTCCCATATCCCAATTTGTTCATTATGTAAGTATTCTCCAACATAATTAATAGTTCCATTTGAATGTTTTACAATTGTATGTCCTTCTCTTAATCCTTTATCGAAAAATGTAACAGACATTTCTTTACCAGTTGGAGAAAGTAAAACCCATTTTCCATCTCTCACTTTTTTACTGTCTTGCGCTCCTCTAATTTTAACTTTTTCTCTTCCAGGATAAAATTCAGTATAAATACCATCTTTATATTCAATTAAACTTTCAACTTCAACTTTTTTAGGTGTTTCTTTCTTTGGTTCTGGTGAACAAGCTGTTGCTAAAAATAGCAAACATAGTAATGCAGTAATTCTCATTTTTATTATTTTTCTCTTTGTGTGGTATATTCAACTAAGCCAATAATTGCTTGTTTAGAAGGAGATTCAGGAATTTTTTCTAAACAAATTAAAGCTTGTTCTTTCAGTTCAAGCATTCTTTTATGGGCATATTCAATCCCTCCATTTTTAATGACTAATTCTACCGCTCTTTTAACATGCTTTGAATCTTCGTTATGATTTTTTATGATGTTTATCAACTCTTTTTTAGTTGATTTATCGCAAACATTTAAAGCATGTATCAAAGGAAGAGTCATTTTTCTTTCTCGAATATCTAATCCTGTTGGTTTTCCAATATTTTGAGGTGTTCCGTAATCAAAAATATCATCCTTAATTTGAAATGCTAATCCTACTAATTCTCCAAATTTACGCATGTTAGCAGCTTCATCCTCTCTTTCTACTGAAACAGCAGCGGATTCACAAACTGTAGCAATTAATGAAGCCGTTTTTTGACTAATTATATCAAAATAAACGTCTTCCGTAATGTCTAATCTTCTTGCTTTTTCGATTTGAAGTAATTCTCCTTCACTCATTTCTCGAACGGCTCTTGCTACTATTTCTAAAAGACGAATGTTATTTTTTTCAATCGAAAGTAATAAAACACGAGAAAGCATAAAATCTCCAACTAAAACTGCAATTTTATTTTTCCATAAAGCATTCAGAGAAAAGAAACCCCTACGTTCATTTGCATCATCAACCACATCATCATGAACAAGAGAAGCGGTATGTAAAAGTTCAACAAGAGAAGCAGCGTCGTAAGTTTTATCGTTTATATCACCTAGCATTTTTGCTGTAAGAAACAAAAACATAGGGCGCATTTGTTTTCCTTTTCGACGAATAATATAATGAGTTATTTTATCTAATAAAGGAACTTTAGATTTCATGCTTTGACGGAAACGAACCTCAAATTCGTTCATTTCATTGTCAATTGGTGCCATTATTTCCTTTACTGTCATCATATAAGTACAAATATAACGGTTTGATTTTGTCGATGATATAAAAAATCAATTATATCGTTTTCATTTTTCTATTTTCGTCTGTAATGGCATTGTTTTTATTCGCTAATTGTCCGCAAGCTGCATCGATATCTTTTCCTCGACTTCTTCTAACGTGAACAATTAAATTACGATCTTCTAAATATTTTGCAAAAGCATTTACCCTTTCAATGGATGCTTGCTGAAAACCTCCATCGTCAATTGGATTATATTCAATAATATTGATTTTACAAGGTACGCATTTTGCAAATTCAGCTAATTCTTGAGCATCTTCTAATTTATCGTTGAAATCTTTAAAAATGATATATTCAAAAGTAACTCTTGTTCCTGTTTTATCATGAAAATAGCGAAGTGCATCCGATAGAGTTTCTAAATCATTGCTATCGTTTATTTCCATTATTTGGCTACGTTTTTTATCGTTCGCAGCATGTAAGGATAATGCAAGATTGAACTTTACATCGTCGTCTCCTAGTTGTTTAATCATTTTTGCAATACCAGCTGTAGAAACAGTGATTCTTCTAGGAGACATTCCAAGTCCTTCTTTAGAAGTTAAAATCTCACACGAGCGAACTACATTTTTATAATTTAAAAGTGGTTCACCCATCCCCATGTATACAATATTTGTTAGAGGGGTATTGTAACGATTTTCTGCTTGATTTTTTAAATAAACCACTTGATCTACAATTTCTCCAGCGGTTAGGTTTCTCATCAACTTTAATTTTCCAGTCGCACAAAAAGTACAAGATAAACTACAGCCAACTTGTGAAGAAATACAAGCCGTTGTTCTTGAAGTGGTAGGAATTAAAACACCTTCAACCACTTTTCCTTCTCCAACAGAAAATGCACATTTTATAGTTTTATCCGAACTTATTTGCTGATCGTCTACCTTTATTTTATCTATAAAAAAAGTACTTACTAAATTTTCACGTAAGGATAACGTAAGATTTGTCATATCATCGAAGGATGAAGCGTCTTTTTGCCACAACCATTCATAAACCTGTTTTGCTCTAAACTTTTTTTCACCCAATCCTTCCATTGTGGAAATGAGTTCTTCTAAGGTAAGATTTCGAATGTTTTGTTTGCCTTTTGTCATGGATATATTGTAATCAGTACAAAGGTATGAAATTGTTGTGGGATAGGGAAATCTTAATACAATTGCACAAATAAAAATATGATAATTTTTATTTGTGCATAATCACCCGAAAAAGTACTTGCTATATTAATGTTTTTCGTGATAAATATGTTTTTTATCTGACTTTCATCATAGTTAATAATTAAAATTGAAAGCACATTTGATACGTTAAATTTAATCCAACAAATAGATGTCATTTATTGATTATTACAAAGTTTTAGGAATTAGTAAATCTGCTACAGAAGCTGAGATTAAAAAGGCTTATCGAAAGCTTGCAAGAAAGCATCATCCAGATTTAAATCCAAACGATGAATCTGCAAAAGTTACATTTCAAAATATCAATGAAGCAAACGAAGTTTTAAGCGATTCCGAAAAAAGAAAAAAATACGATAAATACGGTAAAGATTGGAAGCATGCAGACGAATTTGAAAAGCAAGGTCAATCTCGTGGTCAGCAACAAAGATATTCTCAAGGTAGTTCTTCAGGATTTAATGATCAAGATTATTCAAGTTTTTTTGAATCTATGTTTGGAAATATGGGGGGAGGACGTCAAAGAACAACTTCTATAAAAGGCCAAGATTATGCTTCAGAAATTCGTTTAAATCTACTTGATGTTTTAAAATCTCAAAAGCAAACGTTAACAGTAAACGGTAAAAATATTAGAATAACAATCCCTGCAGGTGTTGAAAATGGGCAAACAATAAAAATTTCTGGTCACGGAGGAGAGAGTTTAAGTGGAGGTCCAAAGGGAGATTTGTACATTTCTTTTGTAATTGAGAATAATACTAAATTTAGAAGAGAAGCGACTAATTTATACCAAGAAGTTTCTTTGGATTTATTTACGGCAATTTTAGGTGGAGAAATAAGGATAGATACATTAAGTACAAAAGTGAAATTGACTATACCACCAGGAACGCAAAATAATACAAAGGTTAAATTAAAAGGTAAAGGAATGCCTATCTATAAAAAGGAAGATCAATTTGGAGATTTAATTATTACTTATCAGATTAAAATCCCAACTAATTTATCTGATATACAAAAGGAATCATTCAAAAATACTGCAAAATTATTTTAAATATGGAACTAGAAAATTTATTATCCTTAGATATATTTTGTGATTATTATAGAATAGATCCAACTTTTATTGAATCCTTAAATGATTTAGAAATTATTGAATTAATTTCTGTTAATGGAGAGACATATTTACACCATGATTCTCTTGAGAAAACTGAAAAAATAATTAGGTTGCATTTAGATTTATCTATCAATATCGAAGGAATAGATGTTATTCTTCAATTATTAGATAAAATTGATAATTTAGAAAATGAACTTGCAGCAGTTAAAAATGATTTAAAAGCATAGATATTATGGGTTATTTATTTTATTCTAGAATCAATATGTAATTTTTCTAAATCATCCCAAAATCTAGGATAGCTTTTAGATACGGCTTCTGATCCTGAAATTTCAATTTCATCGTCCGCAAATAATCCTGCAATTGCGAAACACATAGCAATTCGGTGATCGTTATGTGAACTAACTTTTCCACCTTCAATGCTCGTCTTTCCGTGAATGTGCATTATATCACCATCTAAAATAATTATAACCCCAATATTTGCAAATTCTTCTTGTAAAACAATGCCTCGATTACTTTCTTTATGCGTTAATCTACTTACTCCTTTTATTTCAGATTTTCCATCACTCAATGCCGCAAAAGTTGCTAAAGCTGGAAATAAATCAGGGCAGTGGGTTGCATCAAATTTAAACGGTTTTCTATTTCGACCGTTAACTCTAATTTTTTTGTCTTTATATTCAACAATACAATTTGCAGCTTCAAATGCATCTAAAATTAGTTTATCAGCTTGAAGACTTGTCATCGAAATACCCGTTAGTTTTATATTGTAACCCAAAGCTGATGCTACAAGCCAATAACTGGCAGAACTCCAATCGCTTTCTATAGTATATGTTGTAGGGATGTAATTTTGCTTACCTCTTACAATAAAATCTTCGTAATTTTTTTGAAGAATTTCAATTCCAAATTTATTCAATGTATCTAATGTCATTTGCAGGTAAGGTAAACTGTTCAAATTTGACACGTGAATTCTACTTTCTTCTTTGAGTAATGGGAGAGCCATCATCATTCCAGAAATATATTGAGAGCTTTGACTTCCATCCATTTCAACTTCAGAACCATGCATAGGACCTTCTATCTCTAAAGGAATTAAACCATTATTAGAAGATATTTTAGCATTGAATTTAGGTAAAGTTTCTTCAAAAAAGGTTAAAGGTCTGGTTTCTAAAGAACCTTTTCCATAAATCATGAAAACTCCTTCATTAGCAGCGCAGACACTTGTCATTAAGCGAATTCCTAGTCCACTTTCTCCCATGTTAATTTCAGCTTCTTTGGGGAATTGCTTAATTCCAATAACGGATAAAGTAATCTTATCAGTTCGTTTCGTTTTTGCACCTAATTGTTTAATCGTTGAAAGCATAGCTAATTCATCCTTACTTTCTCCTAGATTAATTAATTTACTTTCTCCTTTTGCCAATGCAGCAGCTAATAATGCTCTTTGTCCATCGCTTTTAGAAGAAGGAATTGCAATTGTACCAAATCGTTTTCCGGGTTGAATTACTTTTTTCATGTTATGATTTTTTTGAATTCATAATTTTTGTTTGATGACGAATAGACTCCTGATGCATTGCATCCATTATTTGTCTTACAAATCGTTCTGAAAGTTTGTAATTATCCGACTTAGAAAGTCTAGAAGTTATGATTTTAGTCCAATGTTCTTGTTGAAGAATAGTAATGTTGTGTTCTCTTTTAAATAATCCAACTTCCTCACTCATATTCATTCTAGCAGATAGAATATCAAATAATTTATCGTCCAAATCACCAATTTTATGTCTTAACTCCTCCAAGGCTGTTAACTCTGATGAATTAATATCTTTTGAACGAAGAATTAATTGGTCAATAATATTTTTTAATCCTTCAGGAGTAACTTGTTGAGCAGCGTCAGACCATGCTTTATCTGGATTTGGATGTGTTTCAATCATTAATCCATCAAAATTTAAATCCATTGCTTTTTGAGAAACTTCAAGCAATAAATCTCTTCTTCCAGTAATATGACTAGGATCGCAAATTATAGGTAAATCAGGCAAACGTTCACGTAAAGCGATTGGTAATTCCCAAGTTGGAACATTGCGGTATTTGGGATGTTTATAAACTGAAAATCCTCTGTGGATAGCAGCTAATTCTGTTATTCCAGCTTTTTCTAAGCGCTCAAATGCACCTATCCATAATTCTAAGTCAGGATTAACAGGGTTTTTTACCATAACAGGAATATCAACACCTTTTAAAACATCAGCAATTTCTTGAATAGCAAAAGGATTTACAGTTGTTCTAGCACCAATCCATAAAATATCTATACCAGCTTTTAAAGCTAATTCAGCATGATGGCGGTTTGCAATTTCAGTTGTAACTGGTAAGCCCGTTTCTTTCCCAGCTTCCACTAACCAAGGCAAAGCAATATCTCCCATTCCTTCAAATGAATCAGGGCGAGTTCTCGGTTTCCAGATTCCTGCTCGCAATACATGTGCATTTCCATTTTTAGCAATTTCTTTCGAAACATTCATCAACTGTTCTGGAGATTCTGCACTGCAAGGTCCAGTAATTAAAAAGGGACGAGTAGCTTCTTTAATTTTTTGAATTAATTTCATTTCTAATTTTGTTGTAAGCAAAAAACCCGTTTCGAAGTACGAAACGGGTTTTTCTAATATTTATATAAATAGTAGTTTCCGAACGCACTTTAATTTAAGTTGTTCCACCACCAAAAAAATCGAGTATTTTTAATTGTCATTTTTATAAATTTGTTTTTTATAGATTAAATAATTCACAACTTTATTATTTATAGTAACAAACATAAGAAAATAAATGAAAATCAACAAAATATATAAATATATGAGATTTAATTTATTTTTTCATTATAAGATAACGGAGAAAATTTACTTTTTAATTTAATGAAGAAAGATTCATAGTATTTATGACTTAAATAACTAAGAAGTATAGTTAAACCAATGGAAGTTAATATTTTCAACCAAAAATAATCTACGCTTTCGGGAAGCAATGCAATTACAGAATAAATAGCTACCACATGAAGAAGGTATATACCATAGCTAATTTTACCCAGCCAAGTGAGAGGTTTGAAGTAGCTAATTTTAAAAAAAGAATTGTTCGAAAAATTTTGTTC